>NZ_JBSFNM010000014.1:0-193892 GCF_053587085.1 Kitasatospora sp. NPDC003701 | reverse complement strand
CCCGGGGCGGCCCCCCCGCCGGCCCCCCGCCCCGGGGGGGCGGCGGGCCGGGCCCGGCGCACGCCCAAACCCCCCGCCCCCCCCCCGCCCGCCGCCCGGCCGCCGGGCGTCCGGCGGCGCGGCGCCGCACCGCCGACCGCCGGCCCCGACCTGCTGCTCGTCGCCGCGCCGCTGCTGATCGCCCTCACCGCGGCGCTGGTGCTGGCACGGGTGCTGCCCCGGCTCTCCGGTCTGCTGGCCCGCGGGGCCGCCCGGGGCCGGGGGACGGTCGGATTCCTGGGGCTGGCCCGCGCCGCCCGGGACACCGACGGCCGGCCCCGGCCGTCCGTCCTGCCGTTGCTCGCCCTGGTCCTCGCGGTCACCACCGCCGGCTACGGCGCCAGCGTGCTGGAGGGCGTCGGCCTGGCCCGGCAGCGGGCCGCCCGGCTGATCGTCGGTGCGGACGCCTCCGTCACGGCGCCGACCGGTCTCACCCTGCCGCCCGACTTCGCCCGGGCGGCCGCCGCGCTGCCGGGGGTGACGGCCGCCACCCCGGTCCGGCTGGAGAGCGAGGCGTTCCTGCTCGAAGGCGTTCCGGGTGCCCGCGCCGGCGTCGACCCGGCCGCCACCCAGGTCACGCTGGTCGTCGCCGAGCCGCAGGCCTACGCGCGGATCGCCCGCGCGGTCGGGGCGGGCGTGTTCGACCCGGCCGTGCTCGCCGCCCCTCCCGCCGCTTCCGGCCCCGCCGGTCCTGCCGGTCCTGCCGGTCCTGCCGGTCTTGCCGGTTCTGCCGCGGGGGCGTCCGTCGTTCCTGCGCTGTTCAGCGCGGAGCTCGCGCGCAATCTCGGTCCCGGAAGCCACCGCCTGCGGATGCCCAGCGGCGGCGAGGTGCTCACCGTCCACGCCGGCACCGTCGACGCGACCCCCGCGCTGCCCGGAGCCACCCGGCCCTTCGTCGTGCTGCCCACCCCCGCCGCCGGCGCCGTGCTGCCGGAATTCGCCCGGATCACCGACTGGTTCGCCGTCGGCCGCGTCGACGAGCCGGCCCTCGCCCGTCTGGTCCACGAGCTGCCGCCCTCGGCTCTCGCCGACCCGGGTGCTCCGCCCTCCGGGCCGACGGCGTCCACCGCCGTGGTCGGGAACGACCCCGACGCGCTGCGCAACGGCTACGTCACCCGCACCAGCGCCTCCGTCACCGCCGACCTCGCCAGGGACCCTCTCCAGCACGCCGCGGGCCGCCTCTTCCAACAGGCCGTCGGCGCCGTCGGAGCGCTCACCCTGCTCGCCGTCCTCCTCACGCTGCTGCGCGCCGCCCCCGACCGTGCCGCCCTCCTCGCCCGGCTGCGGACGATGGGGCTGCGCTCCCGCGAGGGCCCGGCGCTCGTCCTCGCCGAGACGCTGCCGCAGACCCTCGCGGCGGCGGCCGGGGGTGCCCTGGCCGCGTTGGCGGCCGTCGTGCTGCTCGGTCCGGCCGTCGACCTGTCCACGCTGGTCGGGGTCCCGGTGCCGACGGGCCTGCGTCCTGCGGCGGGGCCGCTGGCCCTGCCGGCGGTGGCCTTCGCGGTGCTGGCCTCGCTCGCGGTCGTTGCCGAGGCCCTGGCCGGCGGCCGCCGCCGGCTCGCCGGTCACCTCCGGCTGGGTGACCGCCCCTGAGCGGCTCGGGCCGTCGGGTGGGGCCGGGTGGGGCCGGGTGGGGCGGGCTCGGCGTTACCGGGCCGGTCCCGGCCGTCGTGGACCGCACCCGTCACCGCGAGGTCGGTCCGACGGTGGAAGCCCCGCCCTTTGCCACCCGGCGTCGACGTCCGCCTCCCCGGCGGAGCGCGCGGGGCCCTACCGCGCCGCTGAGGTTCGGGCGGGAGACGGGAAATCCTGCGGTACTCACCGCCAGGAATGGGGGTCGCCCGCCCGCTGGTGCCGAAGATTCTTCGGCCCTGGCCGGGTGAGGGGACGCGCCCGGGGTTGTTCCGTCTCAACGGACTTCGATCGGTCTCGGCAGTTCGACCGGTGGTCGGTCCGCGCGTCGAAGGATGCGCCACGCGCCTGCCCCCGCCGCCATTGCCCGACCGCCGGGCGGGTAGCTTTCGTGCCGTGACGGTTGCGGGTGGGGCGGGCCAGCGGTGGGCGGTCGGGCTGTGGGCCGCGCTGACGGCGTTGTGCGTGTGCGCATCCGGCATCGCCCTCGTGCTCGCGCTGTCGCTGGTCGCGCCGCGGGGGCCACTGGAACAGGTGACGGTGTCGGCGTGCGAGACCAGGCACGCCGGACGCAACGACTACGTCCAGTGCGAGGGCCTCCTCACCGACGGCACCCACGTCTCGCTGCGCCATGACGGCCACCCCGGCGAGCAGGTGGAGGCGGTGAAGACACCGTGGGGCTCCTACATCGTCCCCTGGACGGGCGTCACGGCCTGGACCGCCGCCCTGGCGGCTCCGGCGGCGCTCCTCCTGGCCGCAGTCGCGTGCACGACCGCCCTGCGGAAAGCGGTCCGTCGGACACGACACCGGGCAACGGTCAGTCTCCGCTGAGACTCGTCGAAGGTCGTCGAGACGGGTCAGGGGTTCAGCCGGCGGGGCGGGCGGCGCGCAGCACGCCGATCTTGTCGATCCGGTGCTCGGGGTTGCCGTTCGCGTCCCGCCAGCGGTTGCCCGTGGCGTTGTCCTCCGGGGTGGCGCAGGTCGAGATCGTGATCATCGGTTGGACGGCCTGTTCGCCGGGCCGGCCCGGGACGGCCGCGCGCTGCTCGGCCAGGGACTGCTGGGAGCGGAACGAGGTGGTCCTGGTGTCCGTGATCACGTACTCGTACGTGGTGCCGTTCACGGTGACCAGGACGACGTCGCCGTCGTCCACCGAGGGGAGGTCCCGCAGCGGGCCGCCGGCCGACAGGCGGTGTGCGGTGACCAGGTAGTTGCCGACCTCGCCCGGGCCGACGCCGCCGTGCTCGCCGTAGGGGCTGGCGGCCGTCCCGGTGTTCTGGATCCGGGTGCCGGGCCCGTCATCCGTGGTCCCCGGGTAAGGGACCACCTTCAGTCCGGCCAGGCCGATCGAGGGGATGGCGAGGGTGGCGACCTCGGTACGGACGGTCGTGGCGCCGGCACTGGCCGGGGCGCTGGTGGCGGTAGTGGCCGGGGGGCTGGTGGCGGCGGGGGTGGCGGGCTCGGCGGCGGAGGGCTCGGCCGCGGAGGCGCTCGCGGAGGGGCCGGGCGTGACCGGCGCGGTGGCGGGGCTCGTGGGCGCCGACACCGCGGCCGGATCCCGCGTCGTCCCGGCTGCGCCGTGGCCCGCGCAGCCGGCGAGCACGGCCAGGGCCGCTGCGGCGAGTGCGAGCGTGGGGACAGGCAGTGCGGGCATGGCGTTCCCGGAGTGTCGGCGGGTGGTTCGGTCGAGCCGCCCATGGTGCCTCGCCGGTGGTGCCCGGCGGCGGGCCGGACGGCCGCAGGCGGCCAAGTGTTCCCTCCTCGTTATTTTCGCCGCTCGCCGCCGGCCCCGCGCAGCACGGGTCGCCCCAGCGACGGCGGACGGGTCCGCGACCGCCCCGGGCACCGCCGCTCCGAGCACCATCCGTCACCCTCGTGGGCCGCAGGCCGCCGGTCCCGCAGGACCTGCCCGGCACGGACAGTGTTCGTCCGGGCACGCGGGTAGCGGCACCCCGGAGCCTGCCGGGGGAGAGAACCTCCCCCGGACCGGCACGAGGCCCGATGACGCCCGGACGGTCCCGCCGGCGCGGGAGGAGGGGCCTGCCGGCGCGGGAGGGGGGCCCGCGGCCGGGACCGGCCGCGGCACCCGGCGCAAGCGACCGGGTGTCGGCGTCCCGCCGGCGGGGCCCGGTCCCGTCTGACCGCTCCCGGCCGGTCGGGTGGTGCCGTTCGGTCGGCGAGCGGTGCGGTCGAGGGCGCCGCTCCCGAGGTCCGGTTCGTGCTGTCGGACCGTCACCGACACCGGCTGGGACGACCGTTGCCGTCGGAGCGGATCGGGCGACCCCGCGGTCCCGCCGAAGATCAACGTGTGCAGAATGTCGGTGTGCGGACAACCGCTGTGCCGAGGGTGGCGACGCTCGACGACGCCGCGCCGGTCAGTCGTTGCCTGGCCCGTGCCTTCGACGACGACCCGATGATGTGCTGGTTCTTCCCCGACGACGCCACGCGCCGGGCGTCATTGGGCAGTTACTTCTCCACGATCTTCACCCGGCAGTACGTCGGCAACGCGGTGTGCGAGCGCACCGAGAACGCGGCCGCGTTCTGGGTGTCGCCGCAGGCGCAGGCCGAGGCCGTTCCCGACGCCCGGACGGTCCGGGAGTTGACGGACCTTCTGGGGGAGCGGGCCGAGCTGTTCGCGCGCACCGTCGAGGCCGTCGCCGAGCACACCTCACGTGATCCGCACTGGTACCTGGCGTTGATCGGCGCCGACCCGGCCGCCCAGGGCCAGGGCCAGGGGCAGGGACCCGCCCTGCTGCGTTCGGGGCTGGCCAGGGCCGACGCGGCGGGGCTGCCCGTCTGTCTGGAGTCCTCCAAGGCTTCCAGCCTCGCCGTCTACGCCCGTTTCGGTTTCACCGTGCACGAGGAACTGCGGCTGCCCGCCGGCGGGCCGACGCTGTGGGCGACGCGATGCGAGCCGCGCCGTCCGGGGACCGCGTGGCGGATCGCCGGCCCGGCGTGGTGCGGCCCGGACCCGCGACCAGGTGAGGCTCCGGCCGGGCATCGGGGGCGGGGATGGGATGCCGGGCTCCGGCCGGGCCTGCGGAGGGGTGGGGCTCCCCGGCGAGGGTCAGCGGCCGAACAGCCTTCGCAGGCCGCGGCGTTCGGTCTCCGCCCGGGTGCCGGGCGGGGTCGGGTGGCTGGCCGCATGGGCGGGCGCCGGCTCGGCCAGGAGCGCCACCACGGCCTCCAGGAAGGTGGCCAGCCCTGGTGCGGGGCCGGACCCGAGGTTGAGGTGACTGCCGTCCGCCCATTCACCGAGCACCGTGTACGGCTCTCCGGTGAACGGGTCCACCGCGTGCTCCAGGGTGAAGTACCGGCAGTGGTCGGCGCCGGCCGGTTGGACGACGGCGGTGTAGTACGCCTCGGCCGGCGCGGCGGGCCGTGGCAGCACGACCACCAGCAGCCGGTGCGGGCCCAGCGTGATCAGGTTCGCGTCCAGGCCGTCGCTCGGCAGCCGGTCCCCGGCGGGCAGGCTCCCGCCGAAGTCGCCCCAGAGGGAGACCAGTCCGGCTCCGAAGCCCTGGGGCGGGACGGCGTCCAGCATCTTCGGCCCGAGGTCCCGGGCGAGGCCCGCGAGCACCTTGTGCGCGAACCGGTAGTGGTGCGGTCTGGGGCCGTTCTCCACGATGTCCATGCGCGGAAGTATGCCGATCACATCGGGCTCAGCAGAATCTCCTTCGCGGCCGCGCAGGGCGGCGAGCCGTCGAACTGCCCGGTACGACGGGAGAGTCGGTGCTGTTCGGGTGGGCCGTGATGGTGTGCATGCTTGTGGTGCAGCACATGAAGTGGCCCGCGAGGTAGCAGAGTTGAGGTGGTGTCAGGAGCACCTCGGCCCCCGGACGGGCCCTGTCCTGGGGACGGGGCCCGCCCGGGGGCGTGCGGTGGGTCGGGTGCCGGGGCGGCGGGTGGTCAGTTCGCGCAGATGGTGCCGGGTGCGGGCAGCGCGCGGGTGGTGAGGTAGCGGTTGGTGGCGTCCCGGACGCACGGGGAGATCAGGAACGTGCTGTAGTCGTCGCCTTCGCGCCCGAGGACGACGCTGCCGGGCAGCTGGGCGGCCAGGGCCTGGCCGGCGCTGAAGGGCGCGAGGGCCTGGTGGGTGGACTGCAGGACGAGCGCGGGCGGCGCGCCGTGGACGGGGGCGCCGGCCTTCACGGGCTGGGCGGGCACGGGCCAGCCGAGGCAGCCGGTGAGGGCCTTGTAGGAGCGCACGGCGCCGCCCAGGTGCGGGGACACGGTGGCGAGTTGCTTCTGCAGGTCGCGGAGCTGGGCGAGGGTGTTGATCGGGCGGGCGTTGTCCAGGCAGGCGGGGACCTGGACCTGGACGGGGTCGAGGGTGCCGTCGGGGTCGACGGTGAAGTCGGTGGGGTCGCCGTTCTGGGCCTTGACGATGGCCTTCGCCAGTTCCGGCCAGGTCACTCCGGACAGGTTCAGGTAGTCCTGGGTGGCCTCGCGGATGTCCTCGCCGGTCAGCGGCTGGTGGGCGGTGCCGCCGGTGGGGATCGGGGTGCGGTCGGCGCGGGCGACGAGGGCGTCGTACTCGGCCGCGGCGTCCTTGCCGTGCAGGGCGCAGTCCGTGGAGGCGGCGCACCAGGCGGTGAAGCGGGTGAAGGCGGTCTCGGCGGTCTGTGCCTCCTGGGTGATCCGGGTGAGCGGCGGGGCGGTGTCGTCGAGCGCGGTGTCGAGGACCATGGTGCGCAGCCGGTCGGGGTGGAGGCCGGCGTAGGTGCGGGCGAGCAGGGTGCTGTAGTGGATGCCGTACCAGTCGACCTGCTGTTCGCCGAGGCCGGTTCGCACCGCTTCGAAGTCCCGTGCGGTGCTGGTGAGGTCGACGTGGGCGGTCAGTTCGCCGTTGCGGCGCCGGCAGTCCTCGGCGAGGGCCCGGTTGTGGGCGGTGAGCGCGTCGAACGCGGCCTGGTCCTGGGGGAAGTGGGTGACGCCGGCGGGCTTGAGGGGTTCGGCGCACAGGATCGGGGTGCTGTGGCCCACGCCGCGGGGGTCGACGGCGACGAGGTCGAACTTCCGGGTCATGTCGCCGGCGAAGTTCGGCATGCCGATGTGCATGGCCAGGCGCAGCTGTTCGATGGAGGAACCGCCGGCGCCGTCGTTGAGGAGCAGGGTGCCCTGGCGGTGTGCCTGGTCGTCGGCGGGGCGGCGGACCAGGGCCAGGGTGAGGGCGGCGGCGCGGGGGCGGGAGTAGTCGACCGGGACCTGGATGGTTCCGCACTGCATGTGGGCGAAGTCGGTGTCGGAGCAGGCGTGCCAGTCGATGCGGGCGGTCGGGGCCCGGCGGTCGGCGTCGGAGTCGGCGTCGGCGCTCTGTGCGATCGCCGCCACGGCGAGACCGGTCATCAGGGCGGCGACGGCGGCGGAGGTCCAGCGGCGGGTTCTGCGGGTGTACGTCATGGCGCGTCCTTGGTCGTTCCCCGGTCGTGCCTCGTGCGGGCGGGGGCGGGGATGAGGTGTGTGGGGGGTGGGGCGGGGCCGGCGTGGGGGGCGGCCCCGCCCGGTGGTGGAGCAGGCCTGACGGTCGATCAGACCAGGGGACCGTCCAGGGCGTTGTCGGGGATCCAGGAGCCGTGGATTCCGGCGGTGACGCGGCGGGGCAGGTGGACGGCGGCGATCCGGTCGAGGTTGGAGGCGCCGAGGACGAGGAGCTGCGAGGCGTCCTGCTTGAGGTCGGAGACGACGGTCAGGAGGTAGCCGTCGTCCTCGCGGGTGGCGCCGGCGGCGGGGACGTACACGGCCTCGCTGGGCAGCCGGGCGTCGCCGACCTGGTGGATGCGGCGGGCGCCGGTGACGCGGTCGTACTTCACGACGCCGTACCCGCCGTGGCCGTTCTCGTCGGGGAAGGAGACGGCGTACTGGTAGCGGTGCTCGGCGCCCAGGTAGTCCTCGTTGAGGGTGGGGAACTCCACCGGGAGGTCGTCGATGATCTGCTCGTCGACGCTGCCGTCGGCCGGGTCGATCACCCAACGGCGGGTGTAGGAACGGGCGTTGGGCTCGGTGCTGCGCCCGGGGGCGCCGACCCACCAGTTCCAGGAGAGCCGGAAGCCCTCGCGGTCGACGGTGGGGCCCTCCAGGACGATGCGGCCCTGGCCGTCCTCGTAGGCGTTGCCGACGTGCAGCATGCTGCCGGGCTCGATGGAGAACCAGCGGATCTGGTGGGCGCCGTCGGCGCCGCGGGGCATGACGGCGATGCGGGCGGGCTGCGCGTCGCTCCAGCTGTAGGGGATGCCGGAGTGCTCGGCGGGGTCGAAGGTGACGTTGCCCTCCATGAAGACGACGTGGCGCCGGGTGATCGCGAAGTCGTGCTTGAGTGCCGCGGTGGCGCCCGGGATCTCGACGCTCTGGACGAGCTCGCCCTTGGCGTCGGCGACGTGGTAGGTCAGGAACGGCGGGAACGGCGAGGACCCGAAGAAGTGCAGCTCTCCCGTCACCGGGTCCGTCTTGGGGTGCGCGGTCATGGCGGTGCGCAGCTTGCCGTCGAAGTCGTGGGCGCCGACCGTGCCGAGGTCGGGGGTGAGCTCGAAGGGGAGGTTGGCCTCGCACAGCGCGAGGAGGCGGCCGGCGTGCTCGATGACGTGGGTGCCGGCGGTGGAGGCGGCCAGGTCGGGGCCGTGCTCGGTCATGTAGGGGGCGCCGTTCAGGGCGGGGGTGTGCACCCAGCGGTTGCGGTACCACTCGGCGCGGCCCTCGCGCAGGCGGATGCCGTGGACCATGCCGCTGCCCTTGAACCAGTGGGTGGGGGTGATGCCGGGCTTCGGGTTGTGGCTGTTGCGGATCAGCCGGCCGGTCAGCTCCGGGGGCAGGTGGCCCTCGACGGTGAGCCCGGTGGCGGTGATCTCGTCGGCGACGGGGGTGTAGTGGCCGGTGAGGTACGGCTTGGCGGTGGTCATGGCGGAAGCCTCTTTCGGTGGATGTGACGTGCTGTGACGGATGGGGTGTCGGGTGGTGTGCCGGGTGGGGCGTCGGGAGGGGCGTCGGGGCCGGCTCACTGTTCGGCGCGGGCCTTGAGGCGGGAGAGCCAGTTCTGCAGGGAGTCGTGGAGGGCCTCGGCGAGGTGGTCGGCATCGGCCTCGACCGGGGCGCCGCTCCAGGACTCCTCGGTGCGGACGACGACGTGGTCGCCGCTGCGCTCGAACGTCCAGACGTGGATGCCGGTGATGCCGGCGGCGGGGCCGCCCCACACGATCCGCTCGCCGGGGATCAGCTCGTACACGGTGGAGGTGATGTCCAGGCCGTGGGTGCGCCAGTCGAAGGAGTTGCCGGGCAGCAGGGGGGTGTCGAGCCGGGCCCGGTCGATGTCCGGATTCCAGGTGGGCCAGGCCGCGATGTCGGTGTGCAGGTCCCAGACCGTCGCGAGCGGGGCGTCGATCACGGTACTCAGGCGGGCGGTGACGGGGGCGGTCTCGTCGATGGTGGTCATGGTGGTGGTTCCTCTCGGGGAGCGCAGGGTGGGTCGGTTCAGGCGGTGTGCGGTTCGGGGGCCGTCCGGGCGGCGGGGGTGTGCGCCTTGGTGGCGGAGTCGGGATGCGGGCCGGTACGCGGGCCGGTGCGTCGGGTGAGGAGCAGGGCGAGGAGTGCGGTGGCGGTCAGGACCGCGGCCGAGACGGCGAAGGCGGTCCGGTAACCGGCGGTGAGGGCTTCGAGGTGGGGCTGGTGGGTGGCGGCGCGGGTGGTGACGGAGCCGGCCAGGGTGGCGAGGGCGGCGAGGCCGATCGCGCCGCCGATCTGGCGGGTGGTGTTCACGAGCGCGCCGGCCAGGCCCGCGTCCTGGTGCGGGACGCCGTCGACGGCGAGCGCGGTGAGGTGGACGAAGGCGGTGCCCAGGCCCAGGCCGATCAGGACGCTCGGGCCGAGGATGTCGGTGAGGTACGTGCCGTCGGCGCTGATCCGTGACAGCCACAGGAATCCGGCGGCTTCGATGAGCAGGGCCGCGGTGACGGCGGCGGGGGTGCCGATGCGGCGGGAGACGCGTGGAGCCAGGGCCGCGCCGATCATGTTGGCGCCGGCGAGGGGGAGCTGTCCGGCTCCGGTGGCCAGCGGGCCCGATCCGAGGACCTGTTGCTGGTAGAGCGGGAGGAAGAAGAACAGGGCGATCCACACGGACCCCAGCAGCGCGGTCAGCAGGTTGCCCGCGGCGACCCGGCCGGTGGTGAGCAGCCGCGGGGGTATCAGCGCGTCGGGCCGGCGTCGTTCGATCACGGCGAAGGCGATGAGGAGCGCGGTGGCGGCGCCGATGGCGCCCAGGACCAGGGGGGCGCCCCAGCCGGCGCCGCGTGCGCTGGTCAGGCCCCAGACCAGGCAGGTCAGGGCGAGGGTGACGGTGACGGTGCCCGGCAGGTCGAACCGTCCGGCGGCCCGCTCGGCCCGTCGCTCGGCCCGTCGCTCGGTCCGCTGCTCGGTCCGCTGCTCGGCTCCGGGCCCGGTCGCGGATGGTACGAGTGCCGCCACGGCGGCGAGCACGAGCGCGGCGCCGAGTGCGACGGAGTGGAAGATCCAGGGCCAGCCCCAGGCCTGGACGAGTACGCCGCCGAGCAGCACGCCGCCCGCTCCTCCCGCGCCGGAGACCGCGCCCCACACGCCGAGTGTCCTGGCGCGTCCGGGGCCGGTCGGGAACTGGTCCATCGCCAGGGCGAGCGCGGCCGGGGCGATGGCGGCGGCGGCCAGGCCCTGGAGCACGCGGGCGGTGATCAGCACACCGGAGGAGGTGGCCAGCCCCGCTGCCAGTGAGGCCGGCGCGAAGAGGGCGAGACCGGCGATCAGCACCCGGCGGCGGCCGAGGAGGTCGCCCGCCCGTCCGCCGGCCAGGAGCAGTGCGCCGAACGCGAGGCCGTAGGCGTTGATCACCCAGGTGGTCGCGCCGTCCGAGAGGTCGATCGCGGCGTGGATCCGGGGCAGGGCCACGTTGACGATCGAGGTGGCGAGCATGACGGTGAACTGGGCGGCGGCGAGTGCCGTGAGTGCCGCCGTCGGCCGGTGGGCCCGGCGTGGTGCCTGGTCCGTCTGCGGGGGTGCAACGTTCATGAGGCACAGACTCGTGTCGGGCGCTGTCCACTTTCCAGGTCCGCCAGGGGCGGGGGCTGTCCACTGCTGTCCGCACCTGTCCACCTGTCCACCCGGCTGTCCACCCGGCCCGGCCGGGGACGGACGGTATGTGACAGCCGTCCTGCGTACTTCGACCGCGGGGCTGCGAGACTGGGGGTATGACCCCTGACCGTCGCAGCCTTTCGCTGCCCGCATTCTCCGAGCCCGCCGCCGACGCTCCCGTGCCCGCCGACGTTCCCGCGCCCGCCCGGGCCGGTGCCCGCCGGCCGCTGCCGGTCGAGCAGGGCGCCGACTTCCGCCAGCCGCCCGGCGCCGCCGAGGCCACTCCGGCCCCGGTCCGGCGCCCTCTCGCCGCCGGCGTACTCACCTTCTCCGACCCGGACCGCCAGATCTGACGGCTCCGGCAGTGCCGCGTCCGGCGGACAGTCGTGCCGCCGGCCGTCCCCGGGGCGGCCGGCGAGGCTCCGACGGACAGCGCCCGTCACCAAGCGTGACCGGGAACGGCCTGCCCACCGGGCACGGCGGCCCGGCCCGCGGTCAGTGGAACCGGAAGACCGGTCCGCGCGGGGTGAACGGCAGTCCGGCCCCGCGCGGGATCAGGTAGGCGTGCTCACGGCGCACCCGCAGGACGTCGCACTCCCCGTCGGTGATGACCAGCACCGGCGCCCCGGGCGGGAAGTCCTCGGCGCGCTCCAGCAGGTCGATCCCGGGCTGCAGGACGGTGCCGCCCCGCCCGCGCAGCCGGACCCGGCCGGCGATCTCGGCGGGCGGCAGGTAGCCCGCGTCGTGCGGGGCCGCGTCGCAGGACACCAGCCGGGCGGCCGCCACGTCCCGGGCGGCCGCGTAGGAGGCGATCGCGCCGAGGGCCTTGCCGAGTGTCGTCCGGTCCATCGAGGCGGAGGTGTCCAGGACGACGCCGAAGGTGCAGCGGGCCAGCTCCTCGTGGGGGTGGTGGCGTCCGGCCCGGGGGATGTCCGGGCTGGCGGACTGCCGCCGGGCGGGGCGGGACCAGGTGCGCGCCGGCTGCGGGGCGGGCACGAACTCGTCGAACCAGTGGGCCAGCCGGGCGTCCCAGGGCAGCGGCGGGTGGGCGAGCGCGCGGATCTCCTCGATCAGCCCGGCGGGCAGCAGTCCGCGGTCGCGCCGGTGCAGCTCGAAGCCCTGCTGGAGGCCGCGCCGGTAGAAGTCGTCCAGGTCGACGTACCCGCCGCGACCGTGCGGGACCGGCTCGTCCAGGATGTCGGGGCGGTTCTTCCCGGCGAGGGTGGCGAGCCGGCGCGCCCGGCGCCGGTCGCGCACGATCAGGTCGTAGACCTCCTCGACGGAGAGGCCGTGGAGCAGGGGGTCGTGCAGCAGCCCGTCCGGCATGTCGCCGACGCCCATCTCCAGCAGCCAGCCGTTGACGACGTAGTCGGCCGCGACGTTGAACAGGTAGGGGTCACGGGCGCCGCGGCGCTCGCCGTGCCGCAGGGCGGCGTGCAGCATCTCGTGGCCGAGGATGAAGCGCCACTCCTCGTCGGTGTGGCGCAGCAGCGGGTTGAGGTAGATCTCGCCGGCCTCGGCGTTGACGGCGGCGACGGCGATGCCCTGGGCGCGGGCGAGTTCGGCGTCGGCGACCAGGGTGAGGCCGGCCGCGATGCCGCCGAGCAGCGGGTAGGACGAGACGAACCAGTTGAGCGCGCGGTGCCAGGGGCGCTCGGGCATCCGCTCGCCGGTGGAGGCGTCGATCCGGCCGCCCGCGAGGTCCATCGCGGCGGACATCGTCCGGGTGAGGGCGGTGGCGAAGGCCGTGCTCCAGTCCGTGGGGTCGTCCCACTCCCGCCAGGGGACCAGCAGCTGGTCGGGGCCGTGCCCGGCGGTGCCCGCGGTGGCGGCGCCGGGCGGCAGTCCGTCCCGGCGCCATCGGGCGGCCAGCTCCTCCTCGTCGCCGCCGGGGTGTACGGCGGGCAGCGGGACGGGCGCGCGGCCCATCGGGAAGGTGGCGAGGAAGCGGTTGACCACCGCGCAGCGGGCGGCGGCCTCGTACGCGTCGGGCTGAACCCGCGTGCCCTTGGCGGCCGGGACGTGCCCGAAACCGAGGTGGAGCACGGTGTGCGCGAGCACCCAGGCCCACTCGGCGGGCTCGGCGCGCCGACGCGGGTCGACGTGCACCGTGCCGCCGGAGTCGACCACCGCCCAGCCGTCGGCGGGCAGGACGGCGCAGTCCTCGCTGCGGCAGATCCCGGGCCGCAGCGAGGCGAAGGCGGTGTTGCGGCGCAGCATGGCCAGGCCCGCGGCGAACGCCTCGGCGGCGGGGTCGGGCCGGGGGCGGCCGTCCTGCGCCTTCACCGGCGGGCCTCGACCAGCCGGGGCATGTCGCGGGCCGCCTCGATCAGGAACCACGAGGGCAGCACCGGGTTGCCGTCGGGACCGTCGGCGATGACGGTCTGGGCGACCTCCACCGAGATCTCGGCCAGCTGGACCAGCAGCGACTTCGCCCGGTACGCGGTCTGCCGCAGCCCGGCGGAGGCGTGCTCCTTGCGGGCGGGCAGCTCCTTGACCAGGCGGCCCCGGAAGGCGTCGGCCAGGTAGTAGAGCAGGTCGCGGTCCTCCAACCGGTGCGGCCAGCGGGCGTCGCCCTTGACGATCGCCTCCAGCCCGTACGAGTTGCGGACGATCTTGGCGTACCCGCAGAAGGCGACCGCGTGCCCCGGGCTGAGCAGCCCGTGGGCGATCACCTTGAGGACGGGCTCCTCCAACTCCGGCCCGAAGGAGTGCAGGGCGTCGGAGAGCATGTGCCAGGCGCGCGGGGTGGAGAACGGCTCCTCGGTCTTCGGCGGCTCGGACCAGAGGTGGTCGGGCCGGTCGGTGAGGTGGTCCAGGATCCACGGGTGGATCCCGGCGCCGGCCGCCCACTGCAGCCAGTCCTCGGATCCGGCCCGCAGATGGATGTGGACCAGCCGGTTGACCAGCGCGGACGCCATCGGGCGGGCCAGCGCGCCGTCCGTGGCGCGGTTGCCGGCGCCGATCACCACGGAGCCGGGCGGCAGCTCGTACGAGCCGATCCGGCGGTCCAGGATCAGCGAGTAGAACGCCTTCTGGACGTCCGGGGACGCCGCGTTGAGCTCGTCCAGGAAGAGGCAGTACGGCTCGTCGCGGGCGATCTGCTCGGGCGGGCAGAACCGCGAACGGCCCTCCGGGGTGATCTGCGGGACGCCGATGAGGTCCTCCGGCGCGAGCTGGGTGCCGACCAGGCTGACGCACTCCAGACCGAGGGAGTCGGCGAACGCCCGGACCAGCGAGGACTTCCCGATCCCGGGCGCGCCCCAGAGGAAGACCGGCCTGACGGTGGCCAGGCCGAGCAGCAGCTCGGGGAGTTCGGAGGGCGAGACGGTGACGGCTCCCTGCACGGGGCTCCTTCATTCGGTGCGGACTGCTTCGCGCGGTGCGGACGGCGCCCAGTCTGCGGGGACGGCCCGCGGGACCGCACCCGGATTTCCGGCGGCAGCGATGGCGGGCGCGGCCGTAGCGTCCCCGGCACGGCCACCGACCGCCCGCTGACGGCCGTCCCGACCGCCGCGGCCGACGCCATCGTCGCCGGCCTCTGCACGCTCCTGGGCCCGACTGCCCCACGCGGTACGCGCCCGGCTGCACGCTGGAGCACGGCGGCCACCGGGACAAGGAAACGTGGAGCAGGACCCGGCCGGGCGGTGGGTGCTCGACTGCGTCCGGTGTCCGGGGAGGTTATCCGGCTACGGCTGGTACGGCGGTGGGCCAGTTGGCCTTGACGACGTTCAGCGCGGTGCCCAGCTGGCTCTGGGTGGGGAAGAAGGGTGTGCCCTCGACGGTCGGCAGTTTCGAGGCCAGTGCGGTGTCCAGGGTGCCGTTCTGTGCCATGGCGTCCATCAGGACCGGGCGCGCGTAGTCCACGAGCCGCAGGTTCTGGCCCTCCGGGGAGGCGAGGTACTCCTCCCACAGCCGGGCCGCGGCCGGATGCGGGGCGTCCCTGTTGATGGCCTGCGCGTAGTACTGGGCGAAGCTGCCGTCGAAGGGGATGGCCACCTTCCAGTCCACGCCCGCTCCCTTGAGCCCGTCGACGTGCTGCAGGTTCAGGTAGTCCCACTCGATGCTGATCGGGGTCTGGCCGGCGGAGATCGCGGCCACGCTGGAGTTGGCGTGGTTGAAGTTGCCGATCCGGTTCAGGTGGGCGAAGAAGTCGATACCCGGCTGGATGTTGTCGAACGACCCCCCGTTGGCGAGGGCGACCGCGTACACGGCGGCGAAGGCCGACCCCGCCGTGGTCGGCTCGCCGGTGAGCGCGACCATGCCCTTGTACTCCGGCTTGAGCAGGTCGGCGAACGACACCGGGCAGGTCTTGACGCGCGTGGCGTCGCAGCCGATGGCGACGTAGCCGCCGTAGCTGTTGTACCAGCGGGCCTTGTGGTCCTTCTGGGAGGCCGGGATCTGGTTGTAGGTGGCGCTCCGGTACGGGGCCAGCAGACCCTGTTCCGCCGCGGACTGGGCGAAGGAGTCGCCGAGGTCGAGCACGTCGGGGGCGTTCGGCTGCCCGTGGAGGCGCTTCATGTCGTCGATCTCCTGCTGGCTGGAGCCGTCCGGGTTGTCGTTGACGACCTTGATCCCGTACTTCTTCGAGAACCCGTCCATCAGGCCGCCGTAGTTCGCCCAGTGGGGCAGCAGGGTGGTCGTGTTCAGCTGGCCCTCGGCCTGCGCCTGCTTGATCAGCTCGTCCAGGCCGCCCACCGCCTGTGCGGAGACCGCCTGGGACGGGGGCACGGTTCGGTCGGCGTTCTGCCCGCCGCAGGCGCCGATTCCGACGGCCACGAAGCAGAGGCAGACGGAGAGCACGACTGCGCGGCCTCGGCGATGAGTGGTCACTACGCCTCCACGGCAGTGAGAGGAAGGCACAAGCGGGTCGCCGTCGCGGGGCAGCGGCACGGCGCCGTCGGTGACCGCGGTGCCGGTGCGTGGCCCGAGCCGCGCGGCCGGGTCACCGCAGGACCCGTCCTCCGCCGGACACGGGCCGAGCGTGCCAGGAGCGACTCGCCCGGACGGACCGCCGGACGGTCCTTGGGCGGGCACAGTGAATTCCGATTTCCGACCGTGGTGACGGTGAGTTCCACCCTACCTGGCTGACCTGCGAATTCGTCGGAGGCGTTCCTCTCCCGAACGCAGGGCGTCCACGGCTTCACCGCGGGTACCGTTCCCGCCGACCGCGCGACGACAGCGCTGAGGCCCTGCTCGGCCGGGGCCCGCCGGTCTCAGCCCTCGTCCCGGCGCCGCGGGCCGTGGTGGGGTGACAGGTGAAGCGGGCTCCGCGCCCGCCGGGAACGACGCGCCGATCTCCACCCAGGACCTTCGCGAATTCGCCTGTCGTGCCGATTGCCGCCGACGGCTCCGAACAGCATGCGGACACGACCGGTCGGCAGCAGTTCTGGACCCCGGAAGGCGACGAGGGGCGGCCGGGCGTGGTGGGGCGTTCCGGCCGTCGGACGAGGTCAGCGGCCTCCATCGAACCGAACCGGCGTCATCCCTCGTTCCAAGTAAGTGCAGGGGGAACGGCCGTGGAGGCAGGACCCACCTGTTCGAGCTACCTCGTAGAAAGCGGTGAGGCCGACATCCTCCGTGCACGCTCGCCCGCCCGGCCGTGTCCGCACGGCGGTGCCGTGCCCGCGTCGCCCGGTTCCGTCCGGCGTCACCCGGTCCTGTCCGCTGCCCCCGACGGGGCCTCCTCGTGCTCGCCCTCGCTCTCGACGTTCCGTCCCCCGAAGGAGCCCACCGCCATGGGAAACCACCGCAAATCCAGCCTCCCGAGCCGGGCTCGCCTCGCCGTCCTCACCACGGCCGTGGTCGGCGGCGCGGTGCTCGCCGCCGGGACCGCCCACGCCGAGCCGACGCCCACCCTCGCCTCCGTCAAGGAGCAGGTGGACAAGCTCAACGAGGATGCGGAGCAGGCCATCGAGCGCTACAACGGCTTCCAGGAGAAGCGGCAGTCGCTCCAGGGCGACGCCAACCGCATCCAGGACAAGATCGCGCGCGGCCAGGACGCGCTCAACGAACTGCGCACCTCGCTCGGTGCGGTGGCCGGCGAGCAGTACCGCACCAACGGCATCGACCCGGGCGTCCAGCTGATGCTCGACTCCGACCCGTCCGGCTACCTCGAACGCGCGGCCGTGCAGAACCAGGTCGCCGACAGCCAGGCCGCGCTGCTCAAGCAGGCCGGCGACGCGCAGCGCCGGCTCGACCAGGACCGCGCCGAGGCCACCGCCATGCTCGCCCAACTCGACGCCGCGGGCGCGTCGCTGGGCGAGGAGAAGAAGCAGATCCAGGCCAAGCTCGCCCAGGCCGAGGCCCTGCTCAACAAGCTCAGCGCCGCCGACCGCGCCAGGATCAACGCCCAGGAGAGCGCGGAGAAGGCCAAGGCCGCCGCCCAGCAGGCCGCCGCGGCCGACCGCGCCTCGCGCTCCGCCGAGCGCCCCGCGACGGGTGCCACCCCGGCACCCGCGACGGGATCGCCGGCGGGAACCGCTGCCGGAACCACGGGCGGACCGGCTGCCGGGACGACCGCCGGACCCGCCCCGGCGAGCGCGAGCGGCCGTGCCGCCGACGTCATCAAGTTCGCCACCGCCCAACTCGGCAAGCCCTACGAGTGGAGCTCCACCGGACCGAACTCCTTCGACTGCTCCGGCCTCACCGGCGCCGCCTACCGCGCGGCCGGTGTCAAGCTCCCCCGGATATCCCAGGACCAGTGGAAGGCCGGCCCGCACATCGCCCGGGGCGACCTCCAGCCCGGTGACCTCGTCTTCTTCTACGACGACATCCACCACGTGGGCCTCTACATCGGCGACGGCAAGATGATCCACGCTCCGCGCAAGGGCAAGAACGTCGAGGTCCTCCCGATCAGCGTGATGCCGTACATGGGTGCCGTCCGCCCGGCCTGAGCCGGGGCGGCGCCGGGGGCGGAGCGCACCGGAACCGTCCCCGGCGCCACGGGCCGGCTTAGTCCCACGGTTCGGCTCAGTGACACGGGCCGACTCAGTCCCACGGACCGGTGGCACCGGGCCCGGGGCGAGGATCACCGCGATCTCGCCGTCCCGGGCCCGGCCGGTCCAGACCTGGCCCCGGCCTTCCGGGATCCCGAAGGTCAGCAGGGCGACGGAGCGGACCCCGCCGATGTCGGGGCCGGGTGTTCGGATGGTCCTTCGGTCTGTGACGGCTGCTCAGGAAAGCGTGTTGCACTGCGTCTTCGTCCGCTACGTCAGTCCGAGGAGCGGCAGGCAGGGGTCGAGGGCGCTGATCGAGACGCGGGTGCTCCGGCGGGCTTCCCACCGGGCGCGGGAGATTCGGAGGCGGCGCATGAGCGTGACGCGGTCACGGACGACCAGGCGCTCGATTCCGTCGGCCTCGTAACCGAGCTTGCTGGACACCCGGAACGAGGAGGGGTTGTCGGAGAAGGCGCCCGATGTCGCCTCGTTCGCCTCCAGGCCGGCGAACGCCAGGTGCAGAACCGCCGCACGCATCTCGGTGCCGATGCCTCGCCCCTGGTGCCGAAGGCCGAGCCATGAGCCGGTGGAGACCTCGCGCGACACGGCGTAGTCGCGGGCCTCGATGGTCTGCAGGCCGACGATCCGGCCTGCCTCGAAGACCGCGAGGTTGAGCGCCCAGTTGTCGGAAGTCCAGGTGCCGAGCCGAAGCCAGTGGTGCTGAACCACCGAGCGCGCCCGTTCCGCGGGCGGCAGATCGGTCCAGGGGACGGAGAAGGGCATCCGGTCCGGGGCGTGGACGCCTTGGGCCGCGAGGTCGGCCAGCTCGGCGAGCTCCTCGCCGGACGGCAGCCGCAGTTCCAGCCGAGGGGTGTTCAGTCGTAGTCCGAGCAGGGGCCAGTGGTCGATGAGCATGGGCCATTGTGTGCGTCCGACCGGTTAGTCATCACCTTGTTTTCGCCGCGAGAACCGGCCTGGCCAGGGCACGGCTGTCGGTGGCCAGTTGGCGGACGCGCTGTTTGAGCGTGGTGTTCCCGGGACGTCCCCGACGTCCCTCAGACGCCCTCTGATCGACGGGCGATGAGGAGAGGGCGGGAAGGTTGCCCCTCGGGCGAGGCGGCGCAGACGGTCGAAACCGCGTTGATCGCGATGGCCCCGCGCTGGGAGGATGTCGGCCATGACGAACCGACGAAAGGCCCGTGGCGCGTAGACGGCCGGGGCAGGTGCGCGCCGAGCTGCCGCGCAGGCGCTGCCCGGAGCAGGGCAGGAAGATCGTTCCTGGTGTCTCGGCACGCGCACAGAGCGAGATAGCCGCGTTCGAGGATGCTCATATGTGGCCCGGGGCCGTCGCCGAGGCGATGGCTCGGTGGGTCCGTACCGTTCACGGGCCGGCTCGTGGGCTGACAGATCCACAGTCCCATGGCTGCGGAGTCGAAGCGTGCTGTCCCTCCGACGCCCATCCACGGGAGACGTTGGAGCAGGCCCTGTGCGGGCTGCCTGCGGGTGCGTCGCGGGAGCTCCGGCGGCGGGTGCATCCGCTCGACGAGGTCTACCGGTCCCGCACGATCGTCGATTCCTACGGCGATCCGTCCCGGCCGTGGTGGACGCGGAGATGCTGAACCTCGAACAGGGGGATGCCTCGTAAGCGCCCCTCCGCCGTCCGGCCGGAGTCCGGATCATGCCTGCGGTGCGGCACCGGGCAGGGCTACTGCGAACGGTTTGACGCAGCGCTGTGCGTGGTGTGCGACGCATGGCGGGAAGGCGTCTGCGGCGATCCGGACTGCGCGTATTGCCGCCGACGGCCCGAACGACCGAGCCTCGCCTGGGAACACGCCCGCGCGGAAGCCGTTCTGCGTCGGGCGGTCCGGTCGGCCAACCGTCGATCGCTCTGGTCCCGTCCGCCGGGGTGATGGTAGTGGCTCGCCCCCGCGCCGCAGCGGGTTCGCTGTCGGCTCGGGCTCGCCGTCGCCCCGGGGCGGTGGGGCCGATCAGTCCACCGGGCCGACGGGGAGCACGAGTTCGCCGAAGTCGTGGCGGGCCCGCTCAACGAGCTCGGGGCCGGGACCATCGGGCGAGAACCAGGCCGCCGGGTCGCGGTCCTCCACCAGGAAGCGGTCCGGCCGGACTTCGGTGACCGACCATCCGGACAGGTCGTGGGCCTGGTCGAGGTGCGCGTGGGTGAGG
Organism: Kitasatospora sp. NPDC003701; assembly: GCF_053587085.1. NCBI lineage: Bacteria > Bacillati > Actinomycetota > Actinomycetes > Kitasatosporales > Streptomycetaceae > Kitasatospora > Kitasatospora sp. NPDC003701. Next base: position 174,009 of record NZ_JBSFNM010000014.1, on the reverse strand, counting down.
AGCTGGATGCCGTGGGCGTCGGGGACGTGCCGGCGCCAGACCGGGTGGTTGGACCGCAGGTCCGTGGCGGTGAGGGTGGGCAGCGGCGGCAGTTGCCTGCCGCGGTCCTGCCAGCCGTAGGCCCACAGTTCGGTCATCGCGACGAATGCGAGCCGGGCGCGGGGCGCTTCGGCGACGATGGCATCGCGGACGCGGTCGATCAGCTCGGTCCACGGGCGGGCCGGGTCGTAGGCCTGGTAGACGGCCAGGCCGTCCCGCTGGACGAGCACGCGGGACGCACGGGCCTCCGCTTCTTCGTACTGCACGAGCGTCGCGGTGGTGGAGCAGCGGAGTGTGGCGGTCAGGTGTGCCGCGACCTCCGAGGGCCCTGCGGGGTCGTGCTGGAGGATCGGTGTCGCGCTCAGGTGAGCGTCCCCGCCGGTGCGGGCGGCCCAGCCGGCCGCCCGCTCGGCCCACGCGTGGGTGTCGGCGCGCCCGGTGAGCGGGTGGTCGAGGGCGACGAAGGCGGTGGCCCGGCGTTCGTGCCCGTGGCGCAGCCAGTGCGGCGGCATCACGACGGCGGTCGCACGGACCCGTCCGCACCACCCCTGGGCTCGCAGCGACGTGCTGAACCGTTCCAGCCAGGCGGCCAGGGACGCGGGGCCGGCGTAGCCCTTGAGGGCCAGGCCGGTGCCGTTCAGGGTGAGTACTGGTCCTTGGCCCCACATCGTCGCGTCCGTGCCGTCCCCGTCGGCGGCCGAGAGCGCGGCCTCGGTCACCGTGAGCAGGTCCGTGTTGTCGCCGTCCCACCGGGAGCCGCCAGGGCGGTCCGGGACGAACTCGATGTGGCAGCTGTCGTGACCGTTCCGCTCGAGTGCCGCCTCGATCCCGGCGACGTCGAGCCGGATGCCCCCCGTATCCGTCATGCGGGAACCCTATCCGTGCTCGGGGCAGGGGCGGGGCGGAGCCGTCGTCGTGGATCGTGGATCCACGACGACGGGAACATCCACTCCGGCGCCACGAGGTGATTCGCCGCGTGCGAGGACGTGGACCACCCGCTCCGCGCCGTGCGCGGCGAGGCGTCCGGCAGCCACGGCTCTCCAAGAGGCCTCGGGGGAGCGGTAGTTGACGGTCAGGGTGACCACAACGGCAGCGTCATCATGCACAGCACAGCACAGCGCCACCGCGCCGGACGGACGGTCAGGACGTCCTACACCTCCGGCTCCCAGTCGCGGAGCAGGTCGAACAGGCCGGCGTCCCCGTCGAGCTGCAGGGAGCCGGCCGGGATGCGGTCGTAGATGAAGAGGACCAGCTCACCGGCCGTGCCGCGGACGGAGACGCCGACCGTTTCCGGACCCTCGTCGGCAGCGCTGGCGGGCGTGCTGCCGGGCGCGGGGAGACGGGTGGTGCGCGCGCCGTCGCCGTCGAGGGTGAGGCGCCAGGAGCGGCCCTCGGTGGCGTGGAAGTCGAAGGCGGTGGGCTTGTGCGGCCAGGCGCTCGTCGTCGCGACGCAGGTGAGGAGGAACTCCTCGACACCGTCGAGTGCCACCTCGCCCGGCAGCGGCTGCGGGGCACCTATGGTGATCTGGGCGTCGTAGGTGTGCACCGCCATCTGCTGGAGCTGGTGCCGGGCGACGGCCCCGCAGGTCGGCGGCGACTGCGACGCACCCCACCACGTCCAGCAACCGCGATCCGGGCCGGCCTCCCGCAATGCCTCCAGCAGTTGGTCCGTGGACTCCGCCAGCCAGGCCAGCAGGGCCTCGCGCTCCCGGGGCACAGCCGGGGCGCCCTCCGCCGCGGACTTGGCCGGAGCGGGCCCTGCGGCAACGGTGGCGGCCCAGTCGCGGCGCCCCTCGCCGATGTGCTGCGCGAGATCGAACAGCGTCCACTCGGGGCAGGTCGGCACCTGCGCGTCGAGGCCGGGCGCGGCGGCGACCGCGGCGCGGAACGCGGTCGACCGCTCGTCGATCAGGCGCAGCAGGGCGGGGAAGTCGAGAGTGTTCTGCATTCCTGAGTGTCTATCACTGTGCACCGGTAGTCGGACAGCGGTTTTCACGGCCGGGGCGGCGGGCGCGCGGCGCGGGTGCACGGCGACCGGCGCGGGTGGCCGAGTGGTCCTCGGTCGCCCGCGCCGGTCGTGGGGTCCTCCGCGGTCACGTGTCCGTGCGGGTCCGGCCCCGGTACTCCCGGAGAGGGGGGTCTCAGGCGTCCCCGGTCTCCGGGAGCGGCAGGGCGGTCACAGCGGATCGTGCCCGCTTCCTCCCCGTCGGACTCACATGTCGTCGATGCTCCAGTTGCCGCACGTGAAGATGCTGAACGGGAAACAAATGTAGTCCGTGGTGCTCTGCTCCTCGCTGTCCAGCAGCTGCAGGGCGTTGACGTCGTTGGTCATGACACTCACTCTCTCTTTCGGTCGGGGTCGGGTCCGCTAGATGTCGCCGTAGCTCCAGTTGCCGCACGTGAAGATGCTGAACGGGAAGCAGACGTAGTCCGTGGTGGTCTGCTCCTCGCTGTCCAGCAGCTGCAGGGCGTTGACGTCGTTGGTCATGGTGGTCACCTCCTTCCGGCCGGGTCGAGGGCGGGCAGCCACAGGCGCGGCCCGCCGTGCCGGAGCCGTATCAGCAGGCCGAGCGGCCCGCCGAGTCCGGTGTTGTAACCGACGCCCACCCTGGTCAGGGTGTCGTCGGGGATCAGGAGCAGCCCGTCGTGGACGACGTGCCGCGCGTGGGCGCAGGCGAGGAGTTCCTCGGCGCGGCGCCGGTGGTGGGGTTCGTTCAGGGCCTGGGCGAGGTCGAGCAGGTACTCGGCGTTGCCGGCCAGGCCGTGGCAGGCGGCCGACGAACTCAGCCACCGCCAGCGGTACACCTCGGTCGCGGCCTGTTCGGCGGTCTCGCGGTAGCGGGGATCCCCGGTGGCCTGCCAGAGGCGGATCAGGAAGGTGCCGATGCCGGAGGCACCGCTGCACCAGTGGGGCGCGTGGACGGGGGCGTCGGCGGTGCGGTCCTCGACGGGCCAGCCCGCGCCGCCGTCCCGGACGCGTGCGGTGGCGAGCAGGGTCTCGGCGGCCGCCCGCGCGGCATGGACGAAGTCCTCCCGCTCCGCGGCGAGCCCGGCGAGCAGCAGGAAGGTGCCGACGCCGGCGACGCCGTGGGCGAAGCCGAGATGGGAGATTCCGGCGAGCTCGGAGTCGAAGTCGGCCGGGACGGGCCACACCACACCGGACCGGCCCTTCGCGGCGCTGCTCAGCAGGTGTTCGGCGGCGGCCGTCGCGCGCTCCCGGAACTCCTTCTCACCGGTGGCCCGCCAGAAGTGGAGCTGGGTCAGACCGGCGCCGGCCACGCCGTGGCACACGTCCGGGTTGGGCCAGCGCACCGGCACCTCGCGGGCCAGCCGGGCCGCGTGGGCGGCGAGGCCGTCGTCGTCGAGCAGCCGGGCGGCGTCCAGCAGGGCCCAGGCGGTGCCGGATCGCCCGAAGTGCAACCCGGGCAGCTGCTGCCCGTCGACGCGGGCCCGGGCGGCGATCCACTGCGCGGCCTCGGCGACCGTCGCCCGCAGCCGGGGGTCCGTCCGGTGCGCGGCGGCCGCGGTGAGGACGGACAGGACGCCGGCCGCACCGTGCTGCACGTTCAGCGGATCGGTCCGCTCGGCGCTGGGGCCGGCGGGCCAGAGCCGTACCGGGTCCAGCGGGGTCATGGTGTCCATCAGGTGTGTCAACCCGTCGGAGAGCACTCGCTCCGCGGTCCGGTCGTCCAGGACGTTCCCGGCGCTCCCGCTGCCCGGGGCGCCCGGGGCGCCGACGGTGGCGGGGGGCGGGTCCGCGGTGGCGGTGGCGAGCAGCTCGGCGAGCGTCTCGCGGACCGTGTCCAGGCTCCACCGGTCGCTCCGGCGCTCCGCCATGAGCCCCAGCACGAGCGGCTGGAAGGCGGTGAGCTCCGGTCGGTCGGCCAGGGCGGCGGCCAGCAGCGCGGCGTGGCGGTCCCGACCGCTGCGCGCCGCCCCCCGGTCGGGGGCCAGTCCGGGTTCGGCGCCGGTGAGCAGGTGGAACAGCACGGCACCGAGGCTGTAGAGGTCGGACTCCGGGGCGGGGGCCGGGCCGTCCGGGGCGCCGTCGACCACCTCGGGGGCGCAGAAGCCCGGAGTGCGGACGCGCGGGACGGGCTCGCCAGGGCGGCCGACAGCCTCCAGGTCGATCAGGCGAATCTCGCCGCCCGGCGTGACCATCACGTTGTTGGGGCTGAAGTCCCCCAGGACCAGGCCGAGTTCGTGGACGGCTCCGACGGTGGTCACCAGCTGTGCGGCCAGCTCCAGCACCGGGGCCCGGTCGGGGCGGAGCCGTTCGGTCACCCAGGAGCGCAGCGTCTGCCCGGCGATGCGCTCCTCCGCGAGATAGCGGTTGCCGCCCTGGCCGAAGACGCCCAGCACCTTCGGACACAGGCCGAGTGGCGCGAGCAGGGCGTGCATCTGCGCCTCGTGGTCGAGCCGGTCGCCCGCGTCGGTGCCCCTGAGGGTGGACCCGACATGCCGGCGGGCCTCCTTGATGACGACCTCCTGCCCGGTCCGCTGGTCGGTGCCGAGGAAGACACCGCCCTTGTAGGCGTGCCGGATGGCCTTGCGCACGACGTAGCGGTCGTTCAGCAGGACGCTCGTCCCGGGCGCGGGCGGCGGCTCCGCGGGCTGCGGCAGCGGGGAGACGGCCCAGGCGGGCGGGCTGAAACCGGCCGGCCGCCGGTCACGGACGAAGCTCCCGTCGGGCGCCTGCAGCATGGGCTCGACCGAGCCGTCGTTGGTGAGCCGGGGGAAGCCCCGGAAGGCGCCGTAGCGGTAGTGCACCAGGCTCCCCGGCCGGAACCGGCGGTCGGAGAGGATCCCCGGCCCCGGCAGCGGCGCGGTGGCCCGGTCCAACTCCTCGGCCAGCTGCCGGAACTGGTCGTCGTCCTGCGGGTAGACGGTGATGAACTTCCCGCCGCTTCCCCGGTCGTAGCGGTCGGAGACGAGCTCCGTCAGACGGGCGGGGGTGCCGGCGAACTTGAACGGGGCCCGGGCGGCGACGAGCACCTCGGCGGCACGGGTCAGCACCATCGGCGCGGAGAGCGGGGTGGCCGACACGTGCAGCTTCCAGCCCTGTCGGCGGCCCGCGCCGGCGTCGTGCGGAGAGACGTGGCACCAGAAGTCCTCGGGGGTGACGGACCAGCCCTGTGCGCCCTGCCTGCGGAGCACCGTCTCGACCAGGTCGGGGAAGAACGTGGCGTACGGATCTGTCGAGTCCCCGCCCGCCGTGTACCCGTCTGTCATCGTTCTTCCTTCGTTCCCTGGAGACTGCCGGAGCCGGTCGGCGTCCGACCGCACGCCGATCCTGCCGCCGCGGGGACGAGCGGCCATGGGTGATGAGCACGTATTTTCCGGTCGGCGAACCCCCATATGCCCGTGCGGGGATCCGGGGTGCGGCGCGGCCCGGCGGTGGCGGACTGCGCAACGTCGTCCGTGGTGGAGTGGAAGCGGCTCGTCGAGGAGTTCCCCGCCACCCCGGCTCTTGTCGCGGCGGTGGCGGGCCGGGCGTCCCGCGTGCGCGGCGGCGAGGAGGGCGGCCCCGTCCCCGTGGCGTGCGGTGGGCCGCTGAGCTCGGCGTGGGGTGCTGGTGGGGCGGCCCGTCTCGGGCCGGACCGCTCCGGTGAGGCTCACGGTCGACCCGGGGCACGGGACCGGGCCGGTCGAGGTCGGTCGCCGGCGAACGACGGCTCGGGGAGCGGGGAGCGGGCCGCCCGGACCGTGGCGTCGGGGCTGCTACCGGACACCTGTATGTTAATCATCCGCCGATCTTGTCGGTTTCCCCTCCCAGGGCGTTTGACGTGCGGGTCCGGCCTGGGCGATGACCGCCTGCGGAAATCGGGTCGCTGTCGCCGGGGGATCGGGACAGACTTCGGCGTCGGGGCTGAACACCCGCTCGTCGTCTCAACGTGTTTGAAGGATTTCGTATGACCACTCCTGCCCCGCCCGACAGCCCGCAGCCCGCCGAGGCACCGGCCGACGCCAACCCGTGGGCACCGCCGAGCCCGGGTCGGGGCCCCGCTCAGGGCGCGGGTCAGGGACAGGCCCAGGGCGCGGGTCAGGGCCAGGCTCAGGGCCAGGTTCGGGGCGAGGCTCCGGGCCAGGGTGAGGCCCCTGCACCTGCTCCGGGTGCGCCCGCTCCGGGTGTTCCTGCCCCCGCCCCGGGCGTGCCGTACTGGCCGCCGTATTCGGTGCCGGCGCAGCCTCGCAACGGCCTGGGCACCGCGGCCATGGTGCTCGGGATCGTCGGCGCCGTCCTCAGTCTGGCCGTCATCCTGTTCTGGCTGGCCTGGCTGCCGGCCGTGCTTGCCGTGGTCTTCGGTGTCATCGGGCTGCGCTACGTGCGCAAGGGTCTGGCGACCAACCGGGCGATGGCGCTCGCCGGCGTGATCCTGGGCATCGGCGGCCTGCTGGTCTCGGTCGGCGCCGGGGTGTTCGTCGTGGCCCGGGTGCATGCGGTCACCGAGGAGCGGCAGGCGGAGGAGGACGCCGCGCGTGCTCGCACCGAGGCCGCGATCGAGGCCGCCAAGGAGCGGGAGGCGAAGGAGAAGGAGCGGATCGAGGCCGAGCAGAAGCGGCGCGAGGCCGAGCGGGAGAAGGAGGCCGCCGACGAGAGGGCCAGGCGCCTGTCGTTCGGCCAGTCCTACACGTACGCGGACGGGCTGAAGGTCACGATGGCCAAGCCGGAGCCGTACGTCCCGCGCGGAACCGTACTCGAGACGCCCAAGAACGCCGCGATCATCCAGGTGAAGATCACCGTCGTGAACACCGGGTCCGCGGACATCTCGCTGTACGGGTCGGGGATGCCCCTCGTCAGGGACGCCAAGGGCAACCTCGTCTACATCCTGACCGACGGAAGCGGACGGATGAAGCTCCTCAGTGGTTCTCTCGCTCCCGGCCAGGAGGCCACCGGCCTGACCGCGTACGCCCTGCCGGACGGCGCCGCCGAGCGGTTCAGCGTCGATTTCACCTACGGCTCCAACGGGCAGCGCAAGAACGTCATCTGGTCCGGTTCCCCGAGCTGACCCGCGGCCACACCCGAATGTCCCCACCCGCCGTCCAGCTGTTGGCGGCACCCGCTCACCCCGGGTGCCGCACTGCCGGCGGACGCCGTCGTGCCCGCTGTGTGTCGTGGTCCCACCACCGCGCAGCCGTCCGCACGGGGTGCGGAATGCTGGCTGGATGGCCGTCTATGACATTGCCGCGCTGCTGGCACGGTTCGACACGTTCACCGCGGACCAGGGTGCGCTGACAGGGCGTCTGTCCTCGCTGGTCGGTGAGGAGTTGCTGCTGGACGTCCTCGCCCACGCGCTGGCTCCCGCCGGCCCGGTCGAGCTGCTGGACGAACGTCCTCGCAGGGACGGTGAGGCCTTCGCCGTGCCGGCTCTGCCGGCTCTGCCGGTTCCTGGGGTGCGCGATCTGGACGCCTGGCTGCGGCTCGGCGACGGGGGGCTGGTCGCGGTGGAGTGCAAGCACTGGACGGCGTCGTCGCGGGACGGGCGGACGAGCCTGCCGCAGGATCCGGACGAGCTCGCTGTCCTGGCCCGACGGCGGTGGCGGGAGCTGGCCGACCCCGCGCGGTGGCAGGACTGGGATCAGGTCACCAAGATCGCCCTGCCGCTGCGCCCGCCGGCCGGAGCGACAGCGCAGGACGTGCGCCGAGCACGTCGGGTCCTGGCTGTGTGGCGCCCGGTCTCGTGTGACGGTGTGTCCCCGTTCTCCCGACTCGGGAGCAGTACGCCGAGCGAGGGGCAGTGGGCGGACGTCGTGATCGAGGTCTTCTCCGCTTCGCTGTACCTCAGGCGGCTTCAGGCCGCCGGGACGACCGGGCTGGTGTCCGCCTTCCCACGTGTCGACGAACTGCTCGGCGCCGTGCAGGCGCTGTTCCGGCCCGGAGCCGGGGACGTGTAGGCACGGACGGGCGCAGCGCGGTGGGCGGCGGCAGGTGTCGGGGCGCGACTCCGTCCACGGGGTCGCGCGCAGGTGCCGGGTTCCGCGTTCTGTCGTGGGAGTGCTGGTGAGTGCGACACGGTTCGGTCGATTGTTTGCCCCCCAGTTGTCGGCCGTGCGGAGTTTCCGTCCGGCGGGCGGGTAATGCGGCAGCGCACTGCGATCATCGAACTCGGCTTGGACGTGCAGATGACGCATGTGTCGCCCTCGCGGGAAGCCCGAGGGAGCGGGCGATCGTCCGGGCGGCACCTTTTGGCTGACCGTCAGTACGCATTTCCCGGGGGCGGATTCGACGGGTGGTCGGCGTCGACCATAACCCCAGGTCAGAGGGCACTGTCAGTGCCCTCTCGTAGGGTGGAACCAACGTCGAAGGGGGCGCCGGAAAAGGCGTCGGAAGAGGCGTTGGAAATTGGGGAGAACCATGTCTGCGAACAGGATCAAGCACAAGGTCAACCACGTCTCGCTCGTGGTCGACAATTCCGGGTCGATGCGCCAGCACGAGGCGCAGCTTGTTCGTGTGGTGGACGAATTCGTGAAGGGCCTTCAGGAGGAGTCCGACCGGCTCGGTCACGAGACCCGCATCAGTCTCTACGCCTTCGACCACGAGGTGAACAACCTGGTCTGGGACATGGACGTCAAGCACCTGCCGTCGCTGCGCGGCCTGTACAAGGTCAACAACGGTGCGACGGCGCTGATCGAGGCGGCCGTGAAGTCCATCGACGACCTGAAGAACATCTGGGAGGGGTACGGCGAGCACTCCTTCCTCCAGGTCGTCGTCACCGACGGTGAGGAGAACGCCTCCGGGTTCTCGCAGAGCGGCCGGATGCACACCCGGCTGAACGGCGGTCAGGGCAATACGGTCCTGAGCACGTGGCTGGGCCGCATCCAGAAGGCGATGGACGACCTCCCCGACCACTGGACCTCGGCGATCCTGGTCCCGAACTCGCTGGCCAAGCGCACCGCCCAGGAGTACGGCTTCCCGGCGGGCAACATCGCGATCTGGGACGCGGACTCCAGCAAGGGCGTCGAGGAGGCCATCGGCACCGTCAAGACGGCCGCCACGAGCTTCCTGCGGGGTCGCGAGCAGGGCGTGCGCGGTACCCGGAACCTGTTCGCCATGGGCCAGGACCTGAGCAGCGCCGAGGTCAAGGCCAATCTCGACGCCCTGGACACCGGCAAGTACATCCTGATCCCGGTCGACCAGCAGATGCCGATCCGCGACTTCGTCACCAGCGCCGGGCACACCTACAAGACCGGCTGCGCCTTCTACGAGTTGTCCAAGCGGGAGAAGATCCAGGGCAACAAGCAGCTCGCCGTGGCGGAGAAGGACCCGGCCACCGGGCGGATGACGGGCAGGGTGTTCTCGGGCCCGGCGGCCCGCCAGCTCCTCGGCCTGCCGGGGTCGGAGGTCGCGGTGAAGCCCGGCGACAACCCGGCGTACACCGTGTTCGTCCAATCGACCTCCGTCAACCGGAAGTTGGTCTCGGGCACCAAGCTGCTCGTCCTCCTGTAGCCGAGAGCCGCGATCCGGTCCCGCCCGGCCCCGGTCCGGTGATCGCCGCACCGGCACGGCCTGGAACACGGCCGTAGGACCGGCAGCCGCTCACTCGGCCGCTCACTCGGCCGCCCACCGGCCCCGACCATCGGCGCCACCGTGCCGGCACCGGCAACGGCGCTGCACGCGGGCTGCGGAACGGCTCAGCTCCGGGTCGGGGGCCATCCCCTGCATCGGCCCGAGGCACGGAGACGGGGCGCCGCTGCGCCTGTACGTGAACATCGAGAGCCCTGGTGACGTGGACCCGGGGCGGTGTCCTCGATCTGGCGGGAGACTACCTCGCACGCCGCGACCCCAAAATCTATGCGCGCCGTAGTAGACATTGCACGAGGGCGTGGCTAGCGTTTCTCCCGTAGGCAGCAGTCGGCGATACCGGCCGGACACGAGTCGGCCGGGGTTGTCGGACGAAGTTCGCGGTTGGGTCCGGCAGTGGAGTTCCGAAGCCAGCAGGTGCAGGACGGTGACGGGACTGACGGCCGGGCCGGGCGGCCCGCAGGTATCAGGGGCCGCCACCAGCGGTAACCGGCAGTACGCGGTTCAGCAGGCGCAGTACCGGCAGTCGCGAGACAGGTAAGGCCTCAGCAAAGGCGCCCAGGCTGCGGGTGCGCGTGCTGAGAAGTCCGGGCAGTGGGGTTCCAAGCCGGCGCAGGTGTACGACGGGCGACGGGGCTGGCTGCCGGACCAGGTGGGCCGTCACGGCCACCGACCAGAAGTCGCAGTACCAGCAGTGCGGCAATCTCCAGCACGAGTACCAGCAGTACAGCTAGTCCCAGCACAGGCACCAGCAGTGCAGCAGCACCAGCAGGACGACAGTGACAGGTCAGTACCGAGGATGAATGGAGGGCGCAGGCGCCATCAGGATCGCCCGGCCGGTGAACACCCGCCCGGGCGGACACCGCAGACCCCAAGGCAAGGACGGTGGTTTCCGGTCACGCATACGCGATCCCCGTATCTCCCCTCCCCCGGGGCAGTGCGGAAGAAGAGGACCGGCCCAGGCCGGTAGATGGTGTTGTTCCCCTTCGGGGCCCCGGAGCCGCCACGGCGCCGGGGCCCCTCGACGCGTTCTCCCGAGAACCAGAGAGGTGCAGTGACTACAACGACCGGCTCCAGCCCGCCCGACAAGCTCGACGACGACGATTACCCTGCCTACACCATGGGTCGTGCCGCCGAGATGACCGGTACCACCCCCGGCTTCCTCCGAGCCCTCGGCGAACACCGCCTGATCACCCCGCTGCGCTCGGACGGCGGCCACCGCCGCTACTCCCGTTATCAACTGCGCATCGCCATGCGTGCACGTGACCTCGTCGGCCAGGGCACCCCCGTCGAGGCCGCCTGCCGGATCATCATTCTCGAAGACCAACTTGAGGACGCCCTGCGCCTCAACGAGCAGCTCCGCCGAGCCGGGCACGGTCAGCCGGCCGCCGACACCTGACCCGACCGCCGTCTGCCGCGCTGTCAGGCGCCGGGGTCCCTTGCCGGGCGCCCGCCGGCACCGTGGCAGCCGTCGGCCGACGTGCTTTCGGCCGACGCGTTTTCGGCCGCTCGGTTGCGTGCATGGGTCCCGACCGATCCGGTCGGGACCCATGGCTCGTTCCGGCGTTCAGCGCTTCCCGCCTCACTCGTCTCCTCGCTGACGGGAGGGCGCCTGCCCTGCCGTGCCCTGCCGTGCCCCTGTCGTGCCGGGGAGGACTGATGTGAATAGGTGCGCGATCCCGGGGCAGTCGGTTGCTCGACACCGACTACGGAGGTCCTGATGGTTCCCCTGATTCTCGTTCTCCTGTTGGCACTGCTCCTGTTCGGCGCCGGATTCGCACTGAAGGCCCTGTGGTGGCTGGCCATCATCGTGCTGGTGGTGTGGCTGGTGGGCTTCGTGGCCCGCGGCACACACTCGTCGGGCCGACGCCATCACTGGTACCGCTGGTAGGACTCGTACCGCAGGATCCGACCCGGAGGCGGGGCGCACGCAAGCCGCGTGCGCCCCGCCTCCGTCTGTGCGTGCCCTCCGGCCGTGTGTGTTGTCGGCCGGCGATCGGTGCTACTGGCGGAACCGGTCGGCGTTTTCGTGCAGGAAGACGTCCAGGGTGCGGGGCGCGCGGCCGAGGATGTCGGCGACGGTACCGGTGGGGCTCTCGGGCCGGGCGATGGCGAGTTGCTGGATCTCCGTCACGTGGTCGGCGAGCCAGGTGGGCATCTGGGCGCGGTGGACGAGGTTGTCGCGCAGTTCGTCCGGGGTGAGGTTGACGTAGCGGATCTCCCTGCCGGTCAGGGCGGTCAGCCGTGACGCGAGTTCGGGGTAGGAGACGGCTTCCGGACCGGTGAGGGAGTAGGTGCCGCCGGCGATGTCGGGCCTGGTGAGCGCGGCGGCGGCGATGTCGCCGATGTCGCGGCAGTCGATGTAGTTGCAGGGCGCGTCGCCCATCGCGCCGAGGATGACGCCCTGGGCCACGGTGGGGGCCAGTCGCAGGAGGTTCTGCATGAACGCGTAGGGGCGCAGGACGGTGTGGGCGACTCCCGAGGCGCGCAGGTGGCCCTCGATGGCGTGGTGTCCGCGGGATATGGCGACGGGGGAGTCGGGTTCGGCGGCGGGCGCGGAGATCTTGACGATGTGCCCGATGCCGCTGTCGGCGGCGATGTCGATGACCCGGGTTTCGAGTTCGACCTGGGCGGGGCTGTTGGCCATGGCGAGGAAGAGCCCGCTCGCGCCCTTGAAGGCGGTGCGCAGCGAGTCGGGGTCGGCGGCATCGGCGTACTGGACCTCGACGCGCGAACGGTGTGCTTCGGCAAGACCGGGCAGCGGCCGCTGCGGGGTACGGGTCAGCGCGCGAACGGGCTTGCCGAGTGCGAGGAGGCTCTGGAGCAGGGCGTTCCCGGTCGCTCCGGTCGCTCCCATGACAACGATCATCGGGTGTCCTCATTTCCTGCTGGGTTTCCTGGCGGCGGGTGCCGCCGGGGCGGGCCCGATCGGGCCCTGGCTCGTGGGTCGGGTTCGTGGGTCGGGCCCGTGGGACGGGCTCGTGGGTCGGGCTCGTGGGTGGCCGGAGCCGGTGCCGGGGTGGGCTACGGCCGGGATGCGGTGGTGGTGCTGCGCCAGCGCAGGGTGACGATGGTGGTGGCGAGGGCTGCGGAGACGGGCAGGTCGATGCGCAGGCGGTCCAGCCAGGGGCGGGTGGGGATCGGGGTGTGGGCGGGCAGCCACTGGGCGGCGAACCACCCCAGCCCGGCCGCCGCGCCGACCGCGATGACGAGGAGCAGGGCGGTCAGGGCGACGCGCGGTACGGCGGTGGTCCACCGCCGCGGCTGCCCGCCGTGCCGCAGCCAGGCGCCGACCAGGAACGCCACCACCGCCGAGGTCCCGGCGATGGAGGTGCACGCCGCCACTGTCAGGTCCCGCTGCCCGGTGACGATCCCGGCCGTGCCGGCCATCAGCGCGGGGGCGGCGTAGGCGGTCAGTACCTCACGCCACAGGATGAACGGACGGGACGCGGCCCGGCCTCGGCCGGCCCTGTTCGTGGTCGCGGGGTCCTTGATTGCGGGCATGTGAGCCTCTTTCTCGTCGGCATGAGGAAGGCGGAGGGGTTGCCGCAGGGCAGCCGGTGGTCAACTCCACCAAGATGATTAGGTGGCTAACTATTGGGCCGTGAAAAAGGCCCTGCCCGGAAGGCGGGGCCAGGTCGGCCAGGGGTCGGGTCAGTCGGCGGCCAGTGCCGCACTGCCGCGCACCACGCGGGCGAGCAGATCCAGGAACACCGCGCGCTCCTCGACGCTGAGTCCGCCCACCATCGCCTCCAGTCGCCCGAAGTGCTCGGGCGCCATGTCGCGCAGGCGCTGCGCACCGCGTGCCGTCAGGACGGCCACCGTGCCCCGCCCGTCCTCCGCGGACGGGCGCCGGGCGATCAGGCCCTCGCGTTCAAGGCCGTCCAGCAGGCCGGTCACCGTGGCCCTGGAGACGTCCAGGTCTGCGGCAAGGCGGGAAGGGGACTTCTCCCCGCCGTGGGCTTCGAGGTCGGCGAGCAGGCGGTAGCGCCCGGTCGACAGGCCGAACCTGGCGAAGTGCGCCTCGGCCGCCCGGCCGACCCGCGCACCCGCCGAGATCAGTCGTACCGCGACCAGCACCGCCTGCGGATCGACCTCCAGGTCGTAGTGCCGCAGCTGCTGCCGGGCCTGGTCCAGCGTGGGTGCCTCGGCGTCGACCTCGTCCCTCGTCATGTAGATAATATGGCAGCTAATTACCTGGGTCGTCAAGGTGCCACCGGACCTGGCCGCCCCGGCCGAACGCGCACCTCGGTCACCCGGCGACACCGACGGCGCCGCGGAGGTGGTCCCGTACCGCCTGTGACCCCCGAGCGGCATACGCCCGTTGGCGTATCTTCCGTCGGGATCACCCGGGACCGTTGACCGCCGTGCCTCCCGACGATTGGCTCTCCTGAGGCCCGTCGCCGGGAGGGAGCCCGGCCGGGCGATCATCAGGGGAAGGACAGACCTCATGGCACGCAGCACCCGTACCACCGGCAACCGCCGGCTGGTCGGCGGCGCCGGCATTCTCGCGGCGGTCGCCGTACTCGCCACGACCGCCGCCCCCGCTCAGGCCCACCCGGCACCGCGCGGCACCGTCCAGATCAGCGTCGGGGTGAACGGTGCCGCCCCGGACAACCAGTCGTTCAGCAAGGGGATCAGCGCCGACGGCCGCTACGCCCTGTTCACCTCGTGGGCCACGAACCTGGTGTCCCAGCCCGCGAAGAGCGGACGCGACGCCTACGTCCGCGACCTGAGGACCGGCCGCACCGAGCGGATCAACCTCGCCGACGACGGCAGCGTGCTGGACGGCTTCACCGACTACGTCGCGATCAACGCCGACGGCCGCTACGTCGCCTTTGAGAGCGACGCCGTCAACGTGGTGCCCGGTACGCAGGTCCAGGGGCGCGACGAGGTGTACCTCCGCGACCGGAAGACCGGCCGCACCGAGCTGATCAGCGGCGGACCCACCAGCACCGACACCGACCGGTTCCACGCCTCGTACGCGCCCTCGGTCAGCGCGAACGGCCGCTACGTGGCCTTCGTCTCCAGCCGGACCGACCTCGTCCCGGACCTCCAGGGCGGCGGTCCCTCACTGGCCAGGCCCTACACCTGGGACTACAACATCTACGTCACCGACCGCCGGACGGGCACGACCCGTCTGGTGACCCGCGGCGTCGACGGCAAGCCGGGCGACAGCATGTCCCTCAACCCGACGATCAGCGCGGACGGCCGCACCATCGGCTTCACCTCCCTGGCCGGCAACCTGCTGCCCGCCGGGCAGACCCCCGCCCTCACCGCCCCGGCCGCCGAGGGCGCCGCCACCGCCGACGTGGAGACGGCCCCGGGCATCCCCCCGGCCCTGCCCCGCGGCGCCCGGGAGAACCAGGCCCAGCCGAACCTGTCCCGGCCGACGACCGGCGCCTACTACACGTACGACGTGGAGTCCGGCCGCATCTCCGCCGCGAGCCTCGACCTCGACGGCAACCTCGGCTACGCGAGTTTCGACGCGACGATCAGCCCCGACGGGCGGCGCGCGGTCTACGCCCTGCCCGAGCCCGGCGGGTCGACCAACGGCCACCGCTACCACACCGTGCTGTACGTCCGGGACCTCAGGAAGGGCACCGTCACGAAGATCAGCGGGGGCCTGCCCGGCACCGCCTCGGTCGGCTCGTCCGACCACGCCCGGATCACCGCCGACAACCGCTGGGTCTACTTCGCCTCCGCCGCCGACAACCTGGTGGCGGGCCCGCAGCACCCGGGCTGGGACGTCTACCGCCACGACCTGCGCACCGGCCGTGACGAGCGGATCGCCACCGCGCCGGACGGCTCGCTCGGCAACGGCTCCTCGATCGACCCGGTCGTGGACGCCGACGGCGACACGGTGGTGTTCGGCTCGACCAGCGGCAACCTCGCCGGCGCCGGCGGTCCGGAGAACACCGACTACCAGGTCTTCGCCCGCACCACCGGCCACCACGGCGACGGCGACGACGACTGACCGGGAGCCGCCGCTGACACCCCGCTGACCGCGCTCGGGGCGGGGAGTGTGGCGGCGACGGGCAGGCCGTGCGGTGGGGGCGGACCGATTCGCCCCCACCGCACCTCGCACCTGCCTCGCCCAGTGGCCTCGGACGCGAGCTGGGAGGACGTCGATGGGCACGTCGAGCACCGTCTCCCCTTCCTGAAGCTCGATGTCCTCGCGAACACCGCCGACCGTCCGGCCGTTCTCCGCCACGGCATCCGTGCGCAGGAGGTCGACGGCTGCCGAAGGAGGGTGAACGCCTGCCCGAAGCCGGTGGACAGTCCATCGCCGCAGATGACAGGCTCCGCCGCATGGAACTGCTGGACGTCCTCGCGGAACTCGCCCGGTCGGGACGCCTCGGGCCGGTGGAGAACGGCGCGGCCTGGGACCAGGTCACCGCGGCGCTCGGTGAGCCCTGGGAAGTGGCCGTCGGGGAACGGCGGTCATGGCCACGCCTGTTCGCCTACGGCGACCTTGAACTCAGTGTCTGCCGCTGCCGGAAGCTCATCCTGATCTGCCTCCAGACCTGGCGCGACGTCATCGGCCTCCCGGTGGGCCTGGTCGGCAGGGCGAAGTTCCCCGGTCAACCCGGGTACGCCGACGTGATCGCTTCCCTCGACCGCGCCGGTTGCGCCTGGCAGCCCTACCCGTCCCTCACCTTCGGCAGCCAATGCGCCATCGAGGCCACGTCCTCCGGTGTCGTCTTCGTCTTCGAGATCCTGGACGGAGAGGGCCCGGTCCTCAACGTCGTGGGACCGCCGTTCGATCAGCACGAGTGCCCCGCGATCCACGCGACACCGTGAGCGCGAGCCGGCGCGCGCACCATTCCGAGACGCCCGACCGGCCCCACCGACACGGCCCCCCGGCACCCGGGTGGTCCTGGTCGGACTCCCGGCCGAGGCCGCTCCGGCCCGGAACGCGCAGGCCGTCGCGTGGTCGCCACCGGTCCGGGGCGGGGCGGCGCCTGTTGCCCGCACCGTCGCGGCCCCGATAGGTTCGAGATCGAATCCGTACGCACACGCGGTCGGCGCCACCCATGCCGTCCGCTGTTCACCGTGGAGAATTCGCGTGAGCACGCAGTTGACCGTTGCCCTTGCTCAGCCCGCCTGCGTTCCGCTGGACATCGCCGCCAACGCGCTCGGCCATGCCGAGGTGGTCCGGGCGGCGAACGCCCGGTTGGTGGTCTTTCCCGAGCTCTCGCTGACCGGTTACGACCTCACCGCCCCCGCCGTCGCGCTCGGCGACGACCGGCTGGCACCGATCACCGAGGCCTGCCGGGAAACCGGCGCGACCGCACTGCTCTGCCTCGTCCTGCAGGAGCAGGACGGCGAGTCGATCGCCCTGCTGGCGGTCACCGGAGACGACACCCGTGTGGTGCACCGGAAGATGCACCTGCACGGCGCGGAGGTCGACCGCTTCACCCCGGGTGCGAAGCCGAGCGTGCTGGAGCTGGACGGGTACCGGATCGGCCTGGCGATCTGCGCCGACGCCTCCGTTCCCCAGCACGCGGCCGACACGGCGGCGCTGGGCATCGACGCCTACCTGGCGAGCGCGTTGTTCGCGGACGGCGAGGTGGCGCTGGCCCGCCGGGACAGCCAGCTGCGCGAAGCGGCGGTCAGGCACGGCGTCTGGGGGCTCGTGTCGACCGTGGCGGGCCCGAGCGGCGAGTACCCGGCCACCTCCGGCGGCTCCGGTGCCTGGGGCCCGGACGGTGCCCTGGTCGCGCAGGCGGGCCAGGAGCCCGGCGAGGTCGTCCTCGTCACGATCACCGCCGAGTAGCCCCGGGCACGGCGTCCGTGGCGGACCGGGCGCGCCCGCTCCGCCACGGACGCCGGCCGGGCGGGCCCGGTCAGTCCGGCGGATTGGTTCGGTCAGCGGCCCTCAGGGCGGCCGAGGGCGTCGCGGAGGAACCCGGTGATCTCCGCCCGTGCCGCCTCGGCCTGCGGCACCACGGCCGGCATGCTGACGAAGGCGTGCGTGGCCCCGGGGAACTCGGTCAGCCGTGCGGGCGCCGCCACCTGCCTGGCCTGCGCACTGCTGATCCACCTGGCGCTGCCCCAGGACCGTCCCGAACCTCCCGGCGCGGACCGGGACGGCACCGCCGTACGACCGCTGCGCGACCGGGCCCTGCTGAACGTCCTGGCCACCGGGACCGCCTACGCCCTGATCAACCAACAGGCCGTGATCACCCTGCCCCTCGCACTCGTACGGCAGGGCCTGCCCGCCGGCGACGCCGGCCTGCTGTTCACCGCGGCTGCGGCCACCACCGTGCTCGCCCAGCCACTGATCAGCCTGCCCCGCGTGACCAGGCTCACCACACCCGTCGCCCTCGCCCTCGCCCATCTCCTCCTGGCCGCGGGGCTGATGGGCTACGCCCTCACCCGCACCCTGCCGGCACTGCTCGCCTCGGCCGCCGTGAAGAGCCTCGGTGATCTCCTGGTCATGGGCCGCATCTACGCGCTCGTCACCGACCTCGCGCCCCCCGGCGCGAGCGGCCGCTACCTGGCCGTCTTCGGTACCAGCTGGGGGATCGCCGCGACGCTCGCACCCGTCCTCGGCACCCAGCTGCTCTCCCACGCGGGGACGACCGCGCTGTGGTCCGCGATGGCCGCGTTCTGCCTCCTGCTCGCCGCAGTGCACCTCCGGGTGACACCGGAGGTGGCCCGGTCGCCGCAACGCCGCTCATCGGGGGAGCGCGGGTCGACCGAGCCGGCGGCTGCACCCGGCCCGCGACGCTGACCGGCAGCAGCAGGGACCGCCCCTGGCGGCCGCCCGCCCGCCCGCCGGTCGAGCGGCGGGCGGGCGGCCGGGGTCAGCCGGGGATGAGGCCGTCGTCGCTGAGCATCGCGCGGACCTCGTCCATGGAGGCGTCGGGCGCGGGCAGGATCAGTTCGGAGGGCTCCAGGGCGTCGTCGGGCAGGGGCGTGCCCAGCCGGCGCACGGTGTCCAGGAGCTCGCCCAGGGTCCTCCTGAAGCCTTCCTCGTCACCGGCCTCCAGCTCCGCCAGCAGCTCGTCGTCGTGCCGGTTGAGCTCGGTGAAGTGCGAGTCGGCCAGCTTCACCTGGCCCTCGCCCATGATGCGCACGATCACGGTGCTCTCCTGTCCCTGAGGGGTGGCTCCGGCCCGGCGGTCGGAACGTGTCTCTCGATCAACGACGGGGGTGCCGGTCCGTCACGCGCTCTCGAAGGCCCGGGTGGCGGGGCGGTTCGGGGCGGCGGGTCCGGTCGTCACCAGGGGACCGGTCGGCCGGTCGTGTCGCTGTCGGTGCCGTGGCGGCCCGTCGGCCGGTGGCGGTCAGATCCCGGGTCCGTAGCCGGGATCCGGTTGCCGGCGAGGGGTCCACCACTCGGTGAGCCCCCACACCGCGAGTCCGAGCGCGGCCGCGGCCGCGAGTGCCGCGAGCCAGGGGCGGTGCCGTACCCACCTCGTGGTCAGCGTCCAGGTGACGAGCGGGACCAGGGCGCCGCCCAGGACGATGAGCGGGAGATCGACGAAGAGCAGGCTCAGATCGCGGGCGTGGCCCTCGAACCCGCCGTCGATGCCGAAGGCGGCCCGCGGCGCCCAGACGAGTGCTCCGGTCGTCGCGCCGAGGCCGGCGAGAAGGCGACCGGTGCGGGCCCTGGCCTTCGGGGTCATCCCGGTGATCCGTCCTGTGGTGTCCTCGCTCGTGCCCACGATGGACGCGCCGGCGCGCTTCGCGGTTCCGACGGAGCCGCCCGCGTGCCCTGGCAGGGGTGTTCGCCCTGTGGTGACGCGCCAGGCCGGCGCGGCGCCGGCGCAGGGTGCCGGCCGGCTACCACCGCGCCCATGGAGCCCGGTACTTCCACGGCTGCTACGCGGTCGGCGACGGCATGTCGTGGGGCGTCGACCGTCGCAAGAAGTCGGCCGGGCCGACCCGGAGCCCCGAACGGGGCCGGTTCAGGAGAAGGACGGCGCCGCAGGAGAAGGACTCAGGTGCCGGACGGCTCGATCTCCCCCGCGAAGACGATGACCTGGTCGATGAGGTTCCGCCGCAGATGGACGACGTCCGTTCCGGCCAGGCGGGGGCCTCCGTCCGGTGTCGTGAAGACCCACCGGTACCGGGCCCACTCGTCCGGCATGTCCACCGCCGAACAGCGCACCATCGTGCCGGTCCCCGCGGGGTGGCGCCGGATGTCCAGCACGAACCGCTCGACCGCCTCGATCCCCTCCGTGCGACCCAACGGCCCCCAGAGGACCACGTCCGAGGTCAGGGCCTGGGAGAGCAGAGCAGTCACATAGTTGTCGTCCGAGGCGTTGAACGCGGAGATGAACGTGTCGATCGCGGACTGCGCGGTCTCTTCCTGCATGCACCAGTAATACCACTCGCCTTGCGGACCGCGCTCGCCCGTGAGCCGTCCCCCGACCGCGGTGAATCATCCCGGTCACAGCACTGCCGAGCCAGGAAGCCCGCGGTCTCCCGCAGTTCCGACCGCCTGTTGGGCGCCTGCGCCCCCCGCAGACCCCGGCGCGAACGGCACCGGTCATCGGTGCCCGCACCCCTGCGCAGCCGGAGGACGGTCCGGGCGCCCCGGGCGTCGACTTCACCGCCTCCCGGCCGGCCCTGCCTCGACGATGTCGGCCGGGGCTGACGGGAGTTCAGCTGACGAATGTTCAGCAACTCCTTGCCCAACCCTACGGTGACCGTACTATGGTGGGGGACGTGAAGAACAAACGCTCCATGCAGGAGCCAACCTTCCTTCTCCTCACCGCACTTGCCGACCAGCCCCGACACGGCTACGCACTCGGTGAGGAGGTCGCCGAGATCTCCGGCGGCCGTGTCCGGCTCGGCGCCGGGTCCCTGTACGGCACCCTCGACCGCCTTCTGGCCGAGGGTCTGATCCGCGTCGAACGGGAGGAGACGGTGGACGGACGCCCCCGGCGGGTGTTCGCCCTCACTCCCGGCGGCACCGATGCGCTCAGGGCCGAGAGCGAGCGCATGCGCGCCGCGCTGAGCGAGGCGGACCGCCGCCTGGCCGTCGCCCGGACCCGTCCCGCAGGAGGCGTGGCATGAACGACCGGCACCCGCTGAACGACCGACTGCTGCGGTGGGCCCTCGCCCTCTACCCCGCCTCGTACGGGGCCGGCGCGCGGGCCGAGGTCGCCGACCACGCCGAACGCCACATCGCCCGCGCGGGCCGGCTCGCCGGACTGCACGAGGTGGCCGGTGTGGCCGGCCACGGAGCCCGCGTCCGGTTCGGTCTGACGTCCCACCGCGCCCTGGGCCGGGCGCTCGCCATCGCGGCCCCGCTCGCCGCGGTGCTGGCCGGGACCACCGCGCTGCGCCTCGCGTGGCAGTCCGTCCGGACGGCCACCGATCCCGACTTCTTCGCGCTCGCCGATGCCGGAGCCCAGAAGGACGGTCCGCTGGTGGCGATGGCCGCGCTGGTCGCCGGGCCGGTGCTGATGGCGGGTGCGGTGCTGATCGGCCGCTGGTCCGCCGCGCGGAGGCTCGCCCTGGTCACCGTGCTGGCGACACCGCTGATCCACTACCTCGGCCGCCCCGACCTGCTCGGCATGTCGGCCGACATCCAGGCCTCCTTCTACCTGAGCCACGCCGACCTCGCGCTGCTCGTCCTCAACGCCGCCCTGCTGCTGCTCGCGCCGCCGGACCGTACGCACCCGCGCTCCACCGGGCCCTGGGTGGTCGCCGCCCTGGTCGTGGCCGCGACCGCCGTCATCACCCTCGCGGTCCCGTTCGGGGAGAACAACGCCCTCACCGGGTTCGACCTCCTCGCACCGGTCGCCACCGGCGCCGCGATCGCCTGCGCCGCCCGTACCGTCGGCCGCGCGGCACTGTCCACCGCCCTCCTGTCGGCGCCGCTCCTGCTCACCTACGGGCTGGTCGGCGGCGGCCCCATGCAGGTGTCGCTCCTGGAGCGGGTGACCGTGCTCTACGCCTTCGGCTTCGTGATCGCCTTCGGTGCCGTGCGGCTCGCCGAGCTCCTCGCCCGCCGGTCCCGCCCTTCCCGTTCCTGACCTCCGCCCGGCGGCCTGCCTGACGGAATGCCGCCGCTGCGAGCCCAGGGGGGCCGCCGCCGCGAGGTGGCGGCCCCCCTGGGCTCGCAGCGGGCCTCGCACTTCCTCTCGCCCGAGGCCGGGCTCGGCTGCGATGATCATGGAATGGACAAGGCACAGGAGTTCGAGGCGCATCGGCCCCGGCTGTTCTCGCTGGCGTACCGGATGCTCGGGTCGGCGACGGAGGCGGAGGACGCCGTGCAGGATGCCTACCTGCGGTGGCACGGGGCCGAGCCGCACCAGGTCGTGGCGCCGGCGCCGTGGCTGGCGAAGGTGCTCACCAATCTGTGTCTGAACCGGCTGACCTCGGCGCGGGTCCGGCGCGAGGAGTACGTCGGGCCGTGGCTGCCGGAGCCCGTGCTGACCGGCGGCGGGGCGCTCGGGCCCATGGAGACGGCCGAGCAGCGGGACGCGGTCTCGTTGGCGGTGCTGGTGATGATGGAGCGGCTGACGCCGCCCGAGCGGGCGGCCGTGGTGCTCCGCGACGCCTTCGAGTACAGCCATCGGGACATCGCGGGCGTGCTCGACTGCTCGGAGGCGAACGCGCGCCAGCTGTATCGCAGGGCCAAGCAGCATCTGACGGACGACCGGCCGAGGTTCGTCTCCGCGCAGAAGCCGGGCGGCGAACTGTTGGCCCGGTTCCTGCAGGCGGCGGCGGAGGGGGCGATGGCACAGTTGGAGGAACTGCTCGCCGACCAGGTGGTCGCGTGGTCGGACGGCGGCGGCAAGGCGGGTGCGGCGCGGCGGCCGGTCGTCGGACGGGAGCCGGTGGCACGGTTCCTGGCGGGCCTGTTCGCCCGCTGGGTGAGCGGGGTGCGGATCGAGATCGTCGAGGCGAACGGCGGTCCGGTGGTGCTCGGCTTCGAGGGCGGTGAGCTGACCTCGTTCGGTGCGTTGGAGGTCGGCGAGGCCGGGATCACCGGCGTCAGGCTCGTCCGGAACCCGGACAAACTGGCCTTTCTGGCGCATCAGTTGCCGAGGCTGTCACAGAACGCGTGAGTCGTCGGTTCTTCCTGGGTGACGGCAACACGAGAAGGGCTGTGGCTCATGAAGAACGACGCGATCATGGTGACCGGTGCGACGGGTGTGCTCGGCCGCGAGGTGCTGGACCGGGTGCGCCGCACCGGGCAGCCGGTACGGGCCCTCACCCGCCGGGCCGCGCTGCCGGACGACCCGGGGGTGGACTGGTTCACCGGTGACCTGGCGACCGGCGCCGGCCTGGCCGAGGCGTTCGCCGGGGTCCGCACGGTCATCCACTGCGCGAGCGACATCCGGCACTCCAAGAACGACATCCCGGCCTTGAAGCACCTGCTGGAGGCTTCGAGGCGCGCCGGGGTCGGGCATGTCGTCAACATCTCCATCGTCGGCGTCGACCGCATCCCGTACCCCTACTACCGGATCAAGCTGGCGGGTGAGCGACTGCTGGCGGCCTCGGGGATCGGCTGGACCAATCTGCGGGCCACCCAGTTCCCCGAACTGCTGAACACGGCGTTCGGGGTCCTGTCGAAGCTGCCGGTGGTCATCGTGCCGGCCGGTACCGATTGCCAGCCCGTGCACCCGGGCGATGTGGCGGAGCGGCTGGTCGAGCTGGCCGTGGGCGAGCCGGGCGAGGGAGGTCTCGCGGCCGGAGGCTGGGGGAGGGTGCCGGACTTCGCCGGCCCCAGGGTCTACCCGGCCGACCGGCTGGCCGAGGACTGGCTGCGAGCGGCGGGCAAGCGCCGGCGCGTCCTGCCGGTCCGCATCCCGGGGAAGACGGGGGCGGGCTTCCGTTCCGGCGCCCTGACCGCACCCGACCGGGCGGTGGGCCGGGGGACCTGGGAGGAGTACCTGGCCGAGCACGTCGCCCGTTGAAGTCGACGCGGCTGTTCGGCAACCCACGTGTGACCCCGGCGGGGGAGCCGGTGCGACCCGACGGCCGACCTCGGGGCAACCCCGGGAGGAACGACGGCCGGCCGGGGCTGCCCCGAGGGTCGGTCACTTCCGCCAGAACAGGTGGTGGGTCACGCCGCTCGGACTGGGCACGACGTCCAGGTGGAACCGGTCGAGCAGCTCATCGGGGGACTCCCAGAGTTGCAGACCGGACCCGAGCTTCAGCGGCGAGACCGCCACGTGCATGGTGTCGACCAGGTCGGCGTCGAGGAACTGCCGGATGGTGGTGACCCCGCCGCCGAGCCGGACGTCCTTGCCCTGCGCCGCCTCCCGCGCCTGTTCGAGGACCGTGGCCGGGTCGCCGTCGACGAAGTGGAACGTGGTGTCGGAGAGGGTGAACGACGGACGCTCGTGGTGGGTCATGACGAACACCGGGGTGCGGAACGGGGGTTCGTCCCCCCACCAGCCGCGCCACTCGTGGTCCTGCCAGGGCCCGCGCTGGGGACCGAACTTGTTGCGGCCCATGATCTCGGCCCCGATGTTGCGGGCGAAATCACGGGTGAGGTAGTCGTCCAGGCCCCGGCTCCCCCCGGGGTCGGTGCGCATGGGCCAGCTCGCCGTCGCACCGGCCCAGGAGAACAGCCTCTCGGGATGGTCGAAGCCGAACGGCCGTTCCAGGCTCTGGTCCTCGCCGGCGGCGATGCCGTCGCTCGATACGTTGAAGTTCTGGACTCTCACTAGTTGAGCCACGTGTTCCTCCACTGTTGTCGGACGACGAGGGTGAGACTCTCCGGGGCGGAGAGACTCATCGCTGCGTCGCTGGCCGGTCGGAAACCGGGCCGCCGGTGTGCTGATCCATGAGGTCTGCGGGGTTCGGGCCGGCCGCCGTGAGCGGACGTCCGCCCTGCGGAAGCCTCTCACTACCGGATCGATCATCGAAGAGGCTTTCACAGATGGCGGTCGGATTCCTGTAACGACGTCAGTTCGCGCTCCTGACACCGTGCTTGACGGGCCATCGGCCGACGGGATGCCCGCCCGGCGATGCGGTCCGGAGGGCGGGCTCCCGGCCGGACGGGGCCGAAGCGGCATCGACGGGTCCGGACGTTCCGGTGTGTCCTACGCCCCGGCCTGCTGGTAGAGCGTCACCAGGAGGCCATGCACCGGCTCGCCCTCCGCATCCTCCTCCGTCTCGTCGACCAGTGCGGCCAGCGCCTCGGCGAGCCGCGCCGCCTTGGCCGGGCCGAGTCGGAGGTGGCGCAGTGTCAGGAGCGGGTCGGCGGGTGAGCGGTCCAACTCCTGGGCGACGGCGCCGAGCAGCGCGGCCGTGCCCTCGGCCTGCGGTTCGGCGACGAGGAGTCGTTGGGCGGTCCGCCGGTAGTACTTCTCGGTGCCGCCGCGCACCCGTCGCGTTCCCGCGTCCTGGACCAGCCCTGCCTCGGACAGCACCCTGAGGTGGTGGGAGACGCTGCCCTTGTTCGCTCCCAGCTGGGCGGCGAGCCGGCTGATCGTCGACGGCCGGCCGCTCAGGGCGAAGAGCAGGCGCTGGCGCAGGGGGTGGGCGAGTGCGGCGTGCTGCTGAGGCGTGCTGATCCGCTGGACGCCCTCGTCTGGTTGGTGGGTCACCAGATCAAGCGTTAAGGACAGTTGACGCTTTGGCAAGCCACTGATCTACTCCCTCCCATGAATTCCACCACATCGCCACCCGCGTTGGACGCCCTCGCCGTCGTCGAGACGATCGCCGACCTGGTCCGCGAGAACTACGTCTTCCCCGATGAGGCCCGGCAACTGGCGGAGCTGCTGCGGCGCCGGAGTGCCGAGGGCTCCTACCGGTCCGAATCCGCCGAGGAGTTGGCCGACGCGGTCACCGCGGACCTGCGGTCCGTCAACGGCGACCTGCACCTGGCCCTCAAGCACCACGCCGTGCCGGTGCCGCCCGAGCAGGGCGCGGCGGTACTCGCCGCGATGCGGAGGGAATTCGACACCTCGCTGGGCGGTGTTCCGCGCGTGGAGCTCCTCGACGGCGGCGTCGCGGTCCTGGAGATCGGACCCAAGACGTTCCCGCTGGACTGGGCGGCGCAGCCGCTGGCCGCGGCGCTCTCCCTGGTGGCCCCCGCCCGCGCCCTCATCCTGGACCTGCGCCGCAACGCCGGTGGCGATCCGAACACCGTCGCCTTCATCTGCGGCTACCTGCTCGACGGCCGCACGCACCTCAACACCATGGTCTCGCGGCAGGGGGAGGTGGCCGCGCAGTCCTGGACGCCCCCGTTCGTACCGGGTGCCCGCTTCGGCGGCAGCAAGCCGCTCTACGTGCTGACGAGCGGAACCACCTTCTCCGCGGGCGAGGAGCTCGCCTACGACCTGCAGCAGCTCGGGCGCGCGGAGGTCGTCGGTGAGGCCACCCGGGGTGGCGCGCACCCGCGCGAGGGCTGGACGGTGCACCCGAACCTGGAGCTCAGCGTGCCCGTGGCCCGCGCGGTCAACCCGGTCTCGGGCACCAACTGGGAGGGCACCGGCGTCCGGCCCGATGTGCCGTGCGATGCCGAGGCGGCGCTCGACCGCGCGCTGGGCCTGGCCGTGGCGCGCCTGGCGTAGCCCTGCCTTCCGGTCAGGGTCGGCGCCCGCGCAGCAGGAACCCGAGCTCCGGGTCGTCAACCGGAGGGCCGCTCCTGCTTGTTCGCCTCGCGCCCGGGCTCCTCGGGACCTCCGGGACGGGCAGGGTCGGATTTCGCCGGAGCAGGGCTGATCTGCGGTGTCGGTCGGATGAAGGACGACTGCCGGTCGGGTGCCGGTCGTCTGTGGGTGGGGTCTGCGACCTTTTCGGAGACGGCCGGCCGGAGCCCACCGGACGGCTCGATCCCGAGGAGTCATCATGGACACCCACGTCACGATCATCGGCGCCGGACTCGGCGGACTCACGCTGGCCCGCGTCCTGCACGTCCACGGAATCCCGGTCACGGTCTACGAGGCCGAACCCTCGCCGTCGGCGCGCACGCAGGGCGGGATGCTCGACATCCACGACTACAACGGGCAACTCGCCGTCGAGGCCGCCGGTCTGATGAACGAGTTCCGTGCCATCGTCCTGGAAGGCCGCCAGGCGATGCGGGTCGTCGACCCGGACGGCACCCTCCTGTTCGACGAGGCCGACGACGGCACCGGTGGGCGCCCCGAGGTGCAGCGCGGCGACCTGCGACAGATCCTGCTCGACTCGCTGCCCGCCGGAACCGTCCGGTGGGGCCACAAGGTCACCGGCGCCCGCGCCCTCGGCGGGGGCCGCCACGAGGTGGCGTTCGCCGACGGCGCCACGATCGTCACGAGCCTGCTGGTCGGCGCGGACGGCGCGTGGTCACGGGTGCGGCCGCTGCTGTCCGGCCTCACGCCCGAGTACGCCGGCACGTCGTTCGTCGAGACCTACCTGTTCGACGCCGACACCCGCCACCCGGCCGCGGCGCGGGCGGTCGGGGGCGGGTCGATGATGGCGCCCTCGCCGGGCGCGGAGATCTTCGCCCACCGGGAGAGCGGCGACACCCTGCACACCTACGTGGTACTGACCAGGACACCGGACTGGTTCGCCGCGATCGACTTCACCGACCCCGCCGTGGCGACCGCGCGGATCGCGCAGGAGTTCGACGGGTGGGCGCCGGAACTCACCGCGCTGATCACCGACGGCGACACCGCGCCGGTCCTGCGCCCCCACTACACCCTGCCCACCGGGCACCGGTGGGACCGGGTCCCGGGGGTGACCCTGCTCGGCGACGCCGCCCATCTCGTGGCCCCGAACGGCGAAGGCGCCAATCTGGCCATGCTCGACGGCGCCGAACTCGGCAAGGCCCTCGCCGCGCACCCCGACGACGTCGAGGCCGCGCTCGCCGAGTACGAGCGGGCCATGTTCCCCCGCAGCGCCGAGTTCGCCGGCTTCGAGCGGCTGGAGGCCCACGGGACCGGCCCCGGCGGCACCACGGCCCGCGCCCTGAGCGACGTGATCACCGGCACGGACCACTGAGCCCCGATCCGTGCGGGGCGGGGGGCGGCGTCCCGACCGGCTGCGCGCACACCGACGCGCCCGACCGGCAGTTGCCGCTCCCCGCCCTGCCCGCGCCACCCTCCTGAGAACCACGTGCGCTCGGGGCCCTCGGCCGTCGTCCCGGGCGGCCCGGTGCCGTGGCGGCCCGTGCTACTTCGGTCGGCGGCCCGTCAGCTGCTGCCACTGGTCACGCGCCGCGTCCAGCTCACCGCGTGCCCGTGGAACGCGCGGATCCGACTTCTGCCGGGCCACCACCTCGGTCAGCCGGAGCCGGGCCTGCTCCTGGGCGGCGGTGTCGGCGATCGCGTCGCGCAGCTCGGCCTCGGCCTGCGGTACGAGCGCCTGACGCTCGGCCTTGGACACCTTGGCGTCGGCGGCGGCGTTGAACACCTCCACGACGAAGGTCCGAACCTCGGCCTCGGGCGTCTCCTCCAGGGACACCGTCACCATCTGCTGGCGGCCGCTCGGGAGCGCCACGTAGATCCGGCCGGCCTCGCGCGCGTACTCGTCGCGGAGCGAGACCTCGTGCAGCGGGTGCTCGACGGTGCTGCCGTCCGCCGTCACCTCCAGCGCGTTGTCGTACAGCCGCAGGCTGTCCCCGAGCGAGGAGCGCAGGGTGCCCCGGCCGGGGGACTGGAGCCCGGCCAGGTGCGCCCGAGCCCGGCCGACCCGGTTCTGGTGCGCACGCTCGACCGCTTTGACGTCGGAGCGGGCCGCGGCGCGCTCGCGGCGGGCCTCGTGCTGCAGGGTGCGAAGCCTGCCGCGGGCGGCATCCAGGTCACGGCGCTGCTCCGCGTACTCCGCGCCGAAGGCGTACCGCCATCCTCCGGGGTAGCGCAGCATCAGCCAGAGCGCCGTACCGGCGACCGCCAGCACGACCACCAGAATCCAGCCCGCAGGTCCCATCGATCCCTCCCCGGTCCCGTCGGCCTGCATCGGCTCGGGCAGGCTCAGACCGAGCCGATCGTACGGACGGCGACCGGCGTGCGGGAGGGAATCCGGAATCCCCGTGCCCGCCCGCTCCGGTCGGCCCCGGGTCGAGGGGACCTGTACGGCGCGCAGCTCGTGCGGGGTCGCCGGCCGGGCTCTGATGGTCGGGCCGGGTCGGCAGCCCGCGACGTTCACTGCGGGCCCCCGGCGTGCGCTGGTTCGGGTGCGCTTGACATTCGCCGGAACCCGCCCCCTGCGGCCCCGGCCCTCCGGCATGCTCGGCCGGACGATATCGGGACCCCGTGCGATCGGGCCCACCTCGCCCTCCGTCCGGCATGGAGATCCACCGGAAGCCGACCGAGTAGGGGCGATCAGCGGCCGAGCCTCAGCCGGATCTGGTCCCGAGGACGTTGTCGAGGTGGGCCGCGAGCGCCGCCTGCAGGTCCTCGGGCGTCATCCTCCGGTCGTCGATCAGGTGCGCCACGAGATCGGCGCGGATGGCGGCCAGCAGGGCGTGCGCGGTGAAGTCCGCGGCGTGGATGCCGGGCACCTGCTCCAGTGCCGCCCGAAGGATGTCGTGCCACCAGCCGTAGTGCTCCGCCTGGTAGGGGCTGTTGAGGCCGGCCTCCTCCGCGGCCGACATCAGGTGCCGGTTCTCGATCTTGAACCGCAGTGAGGCGTCGAGCAGGTCGAGCACCCGCTGCCGCGGATCGGACCCGACCGCGTCCTGGGCCTCCCGCACCGTGTGCTGCAGCGGTTCCAGACGGGAGGCGATCACGGCGCCGATCAGGCCGGCCCGGTCGCCGAAGCGGCGGAAGAGTGTCCCCTTGCCCACGCCCGCGGCCGCGGCGATGTCGTCCATCGACACGCTGTGGGGGCTGCCGCTGGTGGCGAAGAGCGCGTCGGCGGCCGCCAGCACGGCCTCCCGGTTGCGCTGGGCGTCGGCGCGCTCCGTGCGCTCTGCCCGCTGGGCCACGGGGTCCTCCCTCTCATCGGTCCGTCCGGGGCGTCCGGAACGGTTCATGCTATCCGGCGGCTTCGCGGCCGCCGGATCGGAGCGTGCCCGGGGGTGCCCGCCTCGGCCTCCGATCCGGTCCGCCGGTCCGTCGGTCCGTCGCGGTGAACCGGATGACTCACGCCAACTCGCGTTCGGCGAAGGCCCGGAGCGTGCCCGGCGGGCGGCCGGTGAGGCGCTGGACGGTGTCCGTGGTGCGGTCCTCCGCGCCGTCGGCGATGGCGCGGTCCAGGCCGGCGAGCATGGTGGCGAACTCCAGCGGTATCTCGGCCGCCCAGCGGTCGCGCAACTGCTCGAACGTCAGCTGCCGGTGCTCCACGGGCCGGCCGGTGACCTCGGTGAGGATCGCGGCGACGTCGCCGTAGCTCAGTGCCTGCGGCCCGGTGAGGACCAGATCGGTGTTGGGGGTCCGCTCGTCGACCAGGGCGCGCACGGCCACTGCGGCGATGTCCCCGGCGTCGACGAACCCCACCCGGCCTTCGCCCGAGGCCGTCAGGAGGGCACCGGCCTCGCGGATGCTGCGCGCATGGGGGGTGGAGCCGGTGAAGTTCTGCATGAACCAGGAGGGCCGGAGCACCGCCCACTGGTCGAACAGGCCGGGCAGGGCCTGGTGGACCTGACCCACCGCCGGCCCGCCGGCCGGGATCGCGGAGGAGCTGAGCAGCACCGCACGGTCCACGCCCGCCGCGCGGGCCCGGCGGAGGAAGGGCAGCATGGCCGTCGCCGGGTCGGAGGAGCCGATCGGCGGGACGAGGTAGACCCGGTCGACGCCCACGACGGCCTCGTCCCAGGTCGCGGGCTCGTCCCAGTCGAAGCGGACGGCCGGTGCCCCCGCGACCGGAGTGGCGCTTCGGCCGGCGGCCTTGACGCGGCGGCCCTCGGCGATCAGGCCGGCGGTGACCCGTCGGCCGGTGGTGCCGGTGGCACCGATGACCAGGGTGGTGCCGGGGGTGTTCATCGGTTCGCTCCTGCGAAGTCGGTGCCGGCCTGCTGGACGGCGAGCGGGTTCCAGTAGTCGCGGTAGGAGGTGATCAGACCCTTCTCGACGGTGACCACGGCGATGTAGGTCATGTCGAAGGGGCTGTCCGTCTCCACCAGCCGGCCGACCCCGCGCATCTCCACCACGATCGTGGCGGCGGCGGTGGTCTGGTGGATCGTCACCTCGGGGAAGTCGTGGAGGTCGATGTGGTCGGGGTAGTGGCGCATGTAGTCCCCGACCGCGGTCCTGCCCTCCAGCCGCTTGGGCCATCCCTCGGGCGCGAAGGGGAATTCGAGGACGCCGCCCTCGTCCCACAGGTCCACCCAGGCGGGGATGTCCTTCGCCAGCAGCAGGCGCAGCCCGTGGCGGTACAGCTCCGCGGGCGTCATCGGCTCGGTCATGGTCAAGGCTTCCGTTCTGTTCGAAGGCGCGGTGCTCCCGGCCGGTCGGGCCCGTGCCGCAGAGAACGGGACGGGACGGCCGGGGCGTAAACGGACTAGCGGTCCGTATGGCTTCGAACATACGGACCGACGGTCCGGTTGGCAAGCGGCCGGTGTCCCGGTTCGATCACTGGACGTGTTCGGCGACGTCCGAGGCTCACGGCGGCAGGCGGGGAGGGGTCGGGCGGTAGGGGCTCGGGGGTGGCCCGCCCGGGTCGACGGGTCCTTGCTCGGCTGCCCGTTGTGGAGCCTGGCCACCTCGGGCCCGCTGTGGCTAGGCTGCGTCCGGTCCGTTCACCGGGACCGCAGAGGGGGTCAGGTGTTTCGCCGTTGGTGGTTCCTGAGTCTGGTCCGGCCCGAGGAGCAGGGCCCGCGCCCGCCGGGCCGTCGGGAGGCGAAGCAGGCCCGGGAGATCGTGCTGCGCGAGTGGCAGGTGCTCCGCGACCGCTTGGCGGAGATCGCCGCCGAACGGGTCACGGCGGCCGGTGACGTCCTGCGGGCGGCCGAGTTGCAACTCCCGCCGGAGGAGATCGGTGCCCGCCGGAACTACCTCTGGGCGCTGGAGGCGTACGACGCGGCCGGGCGGCTGCTGGACGAGGCCGTCGACCTGCCGGACCTGGCCGCCGCCGTGGTCCTCGCCGAACAGGCGGTCGAGCGGCTGGCCGCCGCGCACACCGCGCATGCGGGCGGGCGGCCCCGCCCGTTCGCGGTCCGCTGCTTCTACAACCCGCTGCACGGCGACGCCGTCCGCCCGCCGAAGTCGGCCGAGGCCGGCCGCAAGGCCCGCCGTCGCCCCACCGTCGGCGCCCGGGAGGCGGCTGCCGAGCGGCGGCCGGCCTGCGCGGCCTGCCGCAACGCGATCCTGGCGGGGCAGAGTCCGGACGTGCTGCCCGCCCTGCTGCCGGCCGGCGCCCGGCGCCGGGGTGGCGGTCCGGTGCTGGTGCCGTACTACGCCGTCCCGCAACAGTGGTCGCCGTGGTCGGCCACCGCCTGCGGCGCCTACGACGACGGGACCCCTGTCCTGGTGCTGCGCGGCGGTCACCGTCGACCGCGCCCCTGACCGGGGCGGGTACGGAGCCCGCTGCCGGGCGTGGACCTGGTTGCCGGGGTGGAGGGACGGGATGCGGGTGCCGCCGCCGTCCCCGTGCGCCCTAGGAGCCGAAAGGCCGGGTCGGGGCGGGCCGTCGCGTGAGCCAGCTGCCGGGCGGTGCTCGCCGCGCACCATGTCGCGGCGGTGCTGCGCAAGGTGAGGACGACCAGGGCGGCGCTGCGCGGCGACGACACCCGAGGTCGGGCGCGTGGCGACGCGCGGCTTCCGCGGACGTGAGTGCACCGGGCCGCCCGGGGCCCGCGCGAAATGACCGGGCGCCGATGGCACGCCCCGTGTCAGGATGCTCGGCATGTCTGGTCGCGCGCTGAGCTTCGGAGTGAGGGCGGAAGCATACGAACGGTTCCGGCCGGGGTATCCCGCAGAGCTTTTCGACCTGGTGACGGCGTACGCGGGCCGTCCGGTCCGAACCGCTCTGGAGATCGGTGCCGGGACGGGCAAGGCAACCCGTCTGTTCGCTCGACGGGGGGTCGCGGTCGCCGCGACCGAGCCCGACGCAGCCATGCTCGCCGAGCTGCGCAAGCACGTGCCGGCGAACGTCACGGCGGTGCAGGCCGCGTTCGAGGACGTGCGGCCGGGGGAGCGGTACGGGCTGGTCTATGCGGCGGCGGCGCTGCACTGGACGAACCCGGAGGGCCGGTGGCCGCGCGTGGCCGCCCTGCTGGAGCCCGGTGGTGTGTTCGCCTGCTTCGGCGGGCCGGTCCAGCTGGCCGACCCGGCGGTGAGGGAGGCCGTGCGGGCGGCGCGGGCGCCGTTCCTGGAGAGCGACGAGGTCCCGTCCCCGGACGGGACGCCTCCGGAGCAGGAGATGCAGTGGCCGGGCACGGAGCTGCAACGGTCCGAGGAGTTCACCGATGTTCAACAGGCTGTTTTGGTAAGGCAGTTGACGATGAGTGCCGGCGACTTCGTCGGCCATCTCTCGACCGTCTCGGCCTATCTCGTCCTGCCGGCCGCGGAGCGGGAGGAGGTGTTCGGCCGGATCCTGCGGGTCCTGCCCGACACGGTCGCGGTGGACGCCGACATCACCGTCCATCTCGCGCGTCGGCGTTACGAGCAGAACCACCCCCTCTGATCGCGCCCAGGAGGGACCGCAGGCCGTCCACCCCGGCGCCGGACCCCCGCCGCCGGACTTCCGGGATCGCGGCACGGGAGCAACGGCCGGAGAGGTCCTGACCCACCTCGTCGCCGCGCTCGTCGACCCGCAGCTGCCCCGGTGTCCTCCCGGGGGAGGGCACCGGGACGCCTGGGCACCTGGAGACTCCCACGGCGAGCGCGCGGACGCCGGGGCTGGACTAGGCTCGCTGGTATGGGCGCCTTGACGGACGGCGGGTTCCCCGCCGACGTGACGAGCCTGGTGGGGCGCCGTTCGGAGCTCGCCGAGCTGAAGCGCGTGCTGGCCGACTCACGTCTGGTGACACTGACCGGCACCGGCGGCGTGGGCAAGACGCGCCTGGCGCTACAGGTCTCCCGCGAGGTGCGGCGGGCCTTCCACGACGGGGCGGTCTGGGTACCGCTGGCGGAGGTCGGCGAACCGGACCAGGTCGGTCAGACCGTGATCAACACCATGGGCCTGCGCACGGTGGGGCCCGACACCACCACGTTGCTGACCGACTACCTGCGGGACAAGCGCCTGCTGCTGGTGCTGGACAACTGCGAGCACCTGGTCGAGGTGTGCGCACAGCTGGCCGCCGACCTGCTGGCGGCCTGCCCCGGTGTCCGGGTGCTGGTGACCAGCCGCGAGGTGCTCGACATCGCGGGCGAGCGCGTCTTCGCCGTCGCACCACTGCCCGTGCCCGTCCCCGAGGAGCACCCCGGCGGGACCTGCGCGGACTCCGTGGTCCTGTTCGCCGACCGGGCGGCGGCCGCCGCTCCCGGCTTCACCGTCACACCCGAGAACGCGGAGGCCGTCGCCGCCCTGTGCCGGCACCTCGACGGCCTGCCACTGGCCATCGAACTCGCCGCCGTCCGCGTCCGCGCCCTGTCCGTCGAAGAGCTCCTCAAACGGCAGAGCGAGCACTACCAACTCCTCACCCGCCGCCAACGCCGCGGCGCCTCCCGCCACCACTCGCTGCGCGCCACCGTCGACTGGAGCTTCGAACTCTGCTCGGCCGAGGAACGGCTCCTGTGGGCACGCCTCTCGGTCTTCGCCGGCGGCTGTGACCTCGCCGCCGCCCAAAGCGTCTGCACCGATGGGGACCTCACCCGCGAGGCCGTGCTCGACACCCTCACCGGCCTGGTCGACAAGTCCGTCCTCACCCACGAGGACGACCACGGACGGACGCGCTACCGGATGCTCGAAACCCTCCGCCAGTACGGCCGCGAACAGCTGCGCCGCGCCGGTGAGGAGGACGCCCTGCGCCGCCGCCACCGCGATCACTACCTGCGGCTGGCCGAACACGTCGAGGAGCGGTGGTTCGGCCCCGGGCAGGTCGCCCTGTTCGCCGCCACCCGCGCGGAGCACGCCAACCTGCGCGCCGCCCTGGAGTACGGCCTCACCGAACCCGGCGAGGCGCGGGCCGCCCTGCACATGGCCGCCGCCCTGTGGAGCTACTGGACCGTGGCGGGCTTACCCGGAGAGGGCATGCTCTGGCTCGACCGGGCCCTGGCCGCCTGCCCGGAGCCCGGCCCGCAGCGGGCCGACGGCCTCTGGGCCGCCGGCGTGCTCAAGATCTACGACGGAAACCCGAGCGCGAGGACGGCGCACGAGGCCATCGGCATGCTGGACGACTCCCGCCGGCTCTCCGCCGACCTGGACGATCCGGCGCGCCTCGCCCACGCCACCTACCTGTCGGGGTACGCCCGGCTCTTCGGCGACGATCCGGCCCAGGGTTTCCAGCTCCTCGCCGAGGGCAGCGCACTGGAGCACGCCCTGGGCGAGGCCAACCCGTACCTGCGCCACGCCCAGCTCCTGCTCACCGCCGCGGCGACCCTGGGAAACCTCGCGGACGTGGTCCGCACCGTCGGCGGGGACTGCCTCACCGCCTGCCGCGACCACGGGGACCAGTGGATCCAGTCGTGGCTGCTCTACGCGCTGGGGCTCTTCGCGCTGCTCCAGGGGCCCGACGGGGACGCCGAAGCCCAGCTCAAGGACGCCGTCCGGCTCAAGCACCCGTTCCGCGACCTGCTGGGCCTCGGTTGCACGACGGATCTCCTCGCCTGGTGCGCGGTGACATCCGGCGACCACGAACGCGGCGCGCGCCTGTTCGGAGCCAGCACGGTGTTCCTGCGGCCGCTCGGACTCGGCCTCGACAGCTACATCGACGTCGACAACCTGCCCTGGAGGACCGAGTGGACCGACGACCTCGGTCGGGACGACCTCCTCCGGGCCGCGAAGGAGGCCCTGGGCGAGCCGGACTTCCTCCTCGACTTCCGGAGCGGTGAGCAGCTCTCCCCGGACGAGGCCGTCGCCTACGCCCTCGGTGAGCCCCGGCCCGCGCCGCCGACCACCACCGAGCCGGACCGGCCGGAATCACGGCTCACCCCGAGGGAGGTGCAGATCGCCGGCCTGCTGGCCGAGGGACTGTCCAACAAGGAGATCGCCGACCGCCTGGTGATCTCCCAGCGCACCGCCGAAACCCATGTCGCCAACATCCTCGCCAAACTCGGCTGCACCTCCCGCACCCAGGCCGCCGTCCTGATCACCGAGCAGAACCTCGCCGCCGCCGACCCCCGGTCGGCGCGGCCCGCGGAACCGGACCAGGACCACCCACCGCACGCGTAGCACCGGGTCGCCGCGACCTGCGCGGTGTCCCGGGCGAGGCGCTCCGGCCGGGGCAGCCGGCCGCCGCACCGGTGTCCGCCGCCCGGGCACACGAACGGCTCGGGCCGGCCGTGCCGCTGTGCGAGGCCTTCCGGCGCGAGTCGGAACCGGTCCGCCCGGGCGGGCAGCTCCACGGGCAGCAACGCCTACCCGCCCCCGCATCGCCGCGACTCGGGTAGCCACGTAGGTAGATCTACCGATGCGACCGGCCGCGGCCGAAGCCCAGTGTGGGAGACACGGTCGGCAGATACCTCCCGGTATCGGCGCCGACAGGCCGCAGGACCGGCGTGATCCGACTACTGGCAGGTGAGTCCCATGTTCGGACGACGGAACCCCCGACGACAGACCGCCGTCTATCTCCGGTGCTACCCGGGCGACCAGGCCGGCATGGAATGCCACCGCCGGGCACTGCTACGTCTCGCGACGCGACTCGGACTGCCGGAGCCGGTCAGCTACGTGGACGACGGGCGGCGCCACCGTGACGGTCTTCCCCGGCTGGACAGCCTCGAACGGCAGATCGAGAACGGCTGGATCGACACGCTGCTGATCCCCGGCCCCTTCGTGTTCGCGCTGGACGACGCGGTGGCCGGGGCAACCGTCCGCCGACTGGAGGGACTCGGCTGTCGTGTGATCGAACTCCCCGTCGGCGGGTCGTATCCCGTACCACCGGTAACCCCGCCCGGTCGTCGGCGAGAGAGAAGGCGCCAGGCCGGAGCCACCCTGGCAGGGGTCACGGCGTAGAGCACGATGCCGGGCGCCTGCGGTGGACAGCGGGCCTGTCCGGGGCGGCGGTGAGCACCGTCGCCCCGGACTGGTGGCAGGGCCGACCGTCCTCGGTCGGCTCCCGAGCCCGCCTGCGGTGGGGGCCGCCGCGCCGGCCCGGTCCGCGACTCCGGGGACCCTGACAGGCCCTGACAGGCCCTGACAGGCCCTGCGGGGCTGTGCGGGCCGGTCTCGTCGGCGCCAGCGCCAACGGGGGTCCGGCGCTGTCCGGGAGCGGGCCGTCGGGAGGCGTCAGATCGCCACGAAGACGGCCCAGACGGCGAACGGCGCGACCGCGCACACCCCCGCACCCCACCGCAGCAGCCCTCGGTAGGTCTCCGCCCGGATGCCCTCCGGAGAGTTGGCGACCACCAGGGCGCCGTTGGTGGAGAAGGGACTGGCGTCGACGACCACGGCCGCGGCGGCCAGCGCGACGACCATGCCGGTGGTCGCGATGGAGCCTGAGGCGAGGAACGGCGCCGCGAGCGGCATCAGCGCGCCCAGGATTCCGGTGGTGGAGGCGAAGGCCGACACGACTCCGGCGACGTAGCAGATCAGCAGCGCGGCGACCAGCGGTGCGCCGACCATGGCGATCCTCTCGCCCAGCGAGTCGACGACACCGAGGTGTTGGAGCAGCGCGATGTAGGTGACGATGCCGCACACCAGCAGGACCACCGGCCAGGCGATCTCCTTCGAGGCCCGCTGCGCGGTGTTGCGGAACACCACCGCGAGCACGGCGGCCAGGGTGAGCGCGAACAGGCCGGTGTCCAGCCCGAGCAGGGTGGTGCCGGCCACCATGAGGACCAACGCCACCAGGGTGGTGGCCTGTTCGATGCCCAGGGCGGGCGTCGCCGGGGCGGTGGTGTCCGACCGGTT
Source organism: Kitasatospora sp. NPDC003701 (assembly GCF_053587085.1). Taxonomy (NCBI): domain Bacteria; kingdom Bacillati; phylum Actinomycetota; class Actinomycetes; order Kitasatosporales; family Streptomycetaceae; genus Kitasatospora; species Kitasatospora sp. NPDC003701. The sequence goes on along the minus strand of NZ_JBSFNM010000014.1, from coordinate 136,649 downwards.
CCCGGTGGCGAGCGGGGCGCCGCGTCCGCGACGGCCGAAGAGCAGCCAGGTGACGACGGCGGCGGCCGCGTTGACGGCGAAGGTGCCGGCGAACAGGGCCCCGCCGCCGACGCGCAGGTGGTTGGCCTCCAGCGAGGAGTTCACGATGCCACCGAGGATCCCGGTGGGTGCGAAGCTGCCGGCGGCCGCGCCGTTGACGGCCATCAGTCCGACGTAGAGCGGGTTGATCCGGTGCCGGACGGCGAAGGTGATGCCGATCGGCGCCAGGATCGCGACCGCGGCCGGGGAGGCCGCGCCGGTCGCGCACAGGGCCGTGGCCAGCAGGAACATGATCCACGGCACCACGCCGGGGCGGTTGCCGGCGGCACGGACGGCGGCGTGCACGAGCCAGTCGACCGTGCCGTTGGTCCGGGCGATGCCGAACAGGAAGGTGACGGCGACCAGCACCACGAACATGTCGGCCGGGAACCCGGCCAGTACCTCCTTCGCCGGGTGGCCGAGCCAGACCGTGCCGAAGAGGAACGCCGAGACGACGGCGAGGATCCCCATGTTGACGCCGCTCAGCGCGGACAGGACGAACACGGCGACCAGGACCAGGACGCCGATCAGATCAGTGGACATGCCGCTGCTCCCTGCTGTGACTGCCGCGCGGGCTCGGCGAGCCAGGCGAGGACGGATCCGGTGTGCTCACCCAGCGCCGGCACGGGCCGCAGGCGGGTGGTGGTCCGGCCGTGCACCGTGACCGGCGGGACCAGGCCGGTCAGCTCGCCGACCGGGCTGTCGAAGGGTGCCCAGCGGCCACGGTCGCGGAGCTGGACGTGGTCGCTGAACTCCTCGACGGTGCGCCGGCGCGCGTGCGCGGTCCTGGCCTCGTCGAGCCGGGCGAGGAGGTCGTCGGCGGTCAGGCCCAGGGTGGTGGCCCGCACGATCCCGTCCAGCTCCGTCCGGTGCCGGACCCGGTCGGCGTTCCCGGTGAACCGGGCGTCGTCGAGCAGGTCGGGCCGGCGGAGCACGGTCGTGCAGAACGCCGCCCACTCGTGGTCGTTCTGGAGGCCGAGCATCACGCTCTGCCCGTCGCCGGTGGGGAACGGCCCGTACGGGGCGATGGTGGCGTGGCTCGCCCCGGTGCGGGCGGGTGCGGCGCCGCCGTAGCGGGTGAAGTACTCGGCGTACCCCATCCACTCGCCGAGCGCCTCCAGCATGGAGACCTCCAGCCTGGTGCCGCGGCCGGTCCGGGCGCGGTCGAGCAGCGCGGTGAGGATGCCGGTGTAGGCGTACATGCCGGCGCAGATGTCCGCGATGGACAGGCCCACCTTCGAGGGGGTGTCGGGGGTGCCGGTGATGGCGAGCAGGCCCGCTTCGCTCTGCACCAGCAGGTCGTAGGCCTTGCGGTCGCGGTAGGCGCCGGTGCTGCCGTAGCCGGAGATGTCACAGGTGATCAGCCGGGGGTGGCCGGCGGCGAGTTCGGCGTGGCCGATGCCCAGGCGGTCGGCGGCGCCGGGGGCGAGGTTCTGCACCAGGACGTCGGCCCGGGCCACGAGGGCGTGCAGGTGCCGGTTGCCCTCGGGCGAGCGGACGTCGAGCTGGACGCTCTCCTTGCCGCGGTTGAGCCAGACGAAGTGGCTGGACATGCCGCGCACGGTGCGGTCGTAACCCCGGGCGAGATCACCGCTGCCGGGCCTTTCGATCTTGATGACGCGGGCTCCGAGATCGGCCAGCTGGCGGGTTGCGAACGGTGCCGCCACGGCCTGTTCGAGCGAGACGACGACGAGGCCGGTGAGTGGGGGATGCGGCTCGGGCATGGGATCCCTCCGGGTTTCCTGATCGGGTGCGGCACACTGTCCGCCGATCGCGGGCCGCTGTGAAATGACGAAATGGCGTCGTCACCATGCACGCGGCGCATGGTGGGCCCCGGGCCCCGGCCTCCCCGGCCCCGCGATGCGCGGCAGGTATGGCGAACGGCGGATTTGGTCATTTCACAGACCCCGCCGGGCGTTCCGACACTGGACGCATGACGAACGAAACGCTTGGCCGGCAAGGCCGTTACTTCGAGGACTTCGTGGTCGGCGACGTGTACCGGCATCCCCTGGGGCGGACCGTCCTGGAAACCGACAACGCGTGGCTGACCCTGCTGACGCAGAACACCGCGCCCCTGCACTTCGACCGGCACTACGCGGCCGGGACGGTGTGGGGCAGGCCGCTGGTCGACTCCACCTTCACGCTGGCCCTGATCACCGGGCAGAGCGTCACCGACGTCTCCCAGCACGTGATGGCGAACCTGGGCTGGGACCGGGTGCGGCTGCCCAACCCGGTGTTCGAGGGGGACACGCTCTACTCGCAGTCGGAGGTGCTCTCCGTCCGTGCCTCCGGCAGCCGCCCGGACGTCGGGATCGTCAAGGTCCGCACGATCGGGTTCAACCAGGACGGCGTCATCGTGATCACCTTCGAGCGGACCCTGCTGGTGTACCGCCGGGGCCACGGTCCGACCGTCGACGCCGTGCGGCCGGTGTGGGACGCCCGCTCCCGAGCGGCGGCGGGCCTGGACGCCTGACGAGAGCATCCGGCCTCTCCGGCCACACTCGCCCCACCAGCCCCACTCACCCCACCGGGCACCGAAGGCCCCCGCAGCGACTCCGAGTACCGGAGGAGGCTGCGGGGGCCTTCAGGGCGGCGGGCTCAGGAACCGGTGCCCTGTGCGGCGGCGGCCAGGAGCGCACGCGCGAGGTCGAGGCGCGGCCGGTCGATCATCTCGCCGTCCACCCGCACGGCCGCGCCCTCGCTGCCGTCGGCCCGGTCGACGACGCGGCGGGCCCAGGCGACCTGCTCGGGGTCGGGGTCGAAGCCGGCGTTGACCGCAGCGACCTGCGCGGGGTGGACGCAGAGCTTGCCGGTGAAGCCGCCGGCCCGGCCGCGGGCCGCCTCCGCCCGGACGGCTGCCAGGTCGTCGAGCTGCATCGCGGGGCCGTCGATCGGGCCGCGCAGTCCGGCCGCCCGGCTGGCGATCACCAGCCGGGTGCGCGGGTAGGCCCAGGCCTCGGGAGCGTCGCCCAGACCGGTCTCCCGGCGGAAGTCGGCGACGCCGAACGCCAGCGCGAAGACCGCGGGCTCGCGGGCGACGGCGAAGGCGTTCTCGATCCCGAGCGCGGTCTCCACCAGCGCGACGACCGGGGTGCCGGCGGGCAGCAGGGCCGCCGTGGCGGCGACGTCCTCCGGGTGTTCGGCCTTGGGCAGCACCACGCCGGCGAGCGCGGGCAGGTGGCCGGCCGCGTCCAGGTCCGCGCGCCAGCGGTCGTCGGTACGGTCGTTGACCCGCACCCAGACCGCCGGCAGGTCGGCGCCGCAGCGAAGGAGGTTGTCCCGGGCGAGGTCCTTGCGGCCGGGTGCGACGGCGTCCTCCAGATCGAGGATCACCGCATCCGGTCCGACGCCGACGCGACGGCTTCGGAGCGGGAACCGCTCGGGCCGGTCCGCCGGGGTGAACAGCCACGAGCGGGCGTGGCGGGGGTCGAGGACCATCATGCCTCCTGGAAGGGGGAGCCCGGCGGCGCCCGGGCCGGCGGGAGGGCCGACTCCGGGTCGTCCGGGGGCGGCGCCCCATGCGGTCGCCGCCCGTGCCTCCATGCTCGGACGGCGTCGCCCCGGTGTGAAATGACGCCTCTTCGACGGGGCCATGCGTGCGGCGCATCGTCCCGTCCGGTACCCGGGGAGCGGAGGCCGCCTACCCCCGGGGTCGGGCCGTCGACCGCACGTAGTCGTGGAACCGGGCCACCACCGCAGCACGCGGCCCCCCGGCCGGCACGATCATGCCGATCGTCCGGTACGCCTGCGGGTCCGCCAGCGGCACGTGCACGGCACGGCCCCCGTACGCGGCCGGGTCGCCCGTGCTCGGCACCACGGCCACCCCGAGGCCGGACGCCACCAGAGTGCGCAGGGTGCTGAGTTCCGTGCACTCCAGCACGATCCGCGGTGCGAAGCCCGCCTTCTCGCAGAGCCGGTCGGCCACCTGGCGCAGCCCGTACTCGGGTTGCAGGGCCACGAACTCCTCCGCCGCCAACTCCACCATCTCGACCCGGCCGCGGGAGGCGAGCGGGTGGCCGACCGGGACGAGCAGGCCGAGCGGCTCGTCGCGCAGCGGGGTCCACCGCAGGTCGTCGCCGACCGGTCGCGGGCTGGTCACCCCGAGGTCCAGCCGGCCCCGGCGCACGCCGTCGACGACCACGTCCGCCGCGCTCCCGCGCAGCTCGAAGGTGGTCGCCGGGGCGATCGTGCGGTACCCGGCGAGGAGTTCGGGGACCAGCCAGGTGCCGTAGGAGTGCAGGAAGCCCAGGGTGATGGTGCCGGTGTCCGGGTCGACCAGGGTGGCGATCCGCTGCTCGGCCCGGTCGATCTCGCTGATCGCGCGCACCGCGTGGGCCCGGAACACCTCGCCGTACTTGTTGAGCCGCAGCCGGTTCTGGTGGCGGTCGAAGAGCGGCACGCCCACCCGCTTCTCCAGCCGGGCGACGGCACGGGACAGGGTGGGCTGGGTGATGTTCAGCCGCTCGGCCGCTGCGGTCACGTGCTCGGACTCCGCCAGAGCCACGAACCACTGCAACTCCCTGATCTCCATCCGTCCACCATACGTCGGTGCCGTCGAACCCCGGCTCGCGACGTGTGCGGGCCGGGGTTCGAGGGGCGCAGGTGCGGCTCCTGTCGTCCCGACGGCGATGCCGGAAGGCCGCCGGCCGGGAGGAGTCCCAGGCCGGCGGCCGTCTCGCTGACGGGCCGACAGGTGGTCGACGGCCGTGGCGCCGTCCTCTCGCGATCGAGCCGGGGACCGGCCGGGGACCGCGGTCGCTGTTCGCGCGGGTGGGCCGGGGTTCAGCGGCGGCCCAGGACCTCGGCGAGGCGGCTCACCCCGTCCTCGCCGTGGCCGAGGGCGATGGTCCGGCGGACCAGACCCTCGGCGGCGCGCATCACCCCGGACTCGATGCCGTGCGACTCCGCGGTGTGCACGACGTGGGCCATGGTGGAGACCCCCGAGGTGAGCGGGTTGATCGCGCCCGAGTAGCTGCCGCTGTCGAAGTCCTCGGCGAACTCCGCGAACAGCGGGGGCAGGATCGCGCCGATCCCCTGGGCGAGCGGCGCCAGCTCCCGCCCGCTGATGCCCTCCGCCCTGGCCAGCGCGAGCGCGTGCACGTACCCGGCCATCGCGGTCCAGAAGATGTCCAGCAGCGCGATGTCGAAGCCGGCCGCCCGGCCGATCTCCTCGCCGAGGTGGGTGTGGGTACCGCCGAGCAGCGCCAGCGCCGGCGCGTGGCGTTCGTAGAGGTCGGCCGGCCCGCTGTGGATGAAGACCGCCTCCGGCGTGCCGATGCTCGGGGCGGGCGTCATGATGGCGCCGTCCAGGTACTCGACGCCGTGCTCCGCCGCCCACGCGGCCGTGGACCGGGCCCGGTCCGGCGAGTCGGCGGTCAGGTTGACCACCGCCCGGCCCTTCAGTGCGGCCTCGACCTCCGTACGGCGCAGCACGGCGTCCGAGGCGTCGTAGTTGACCACGCAGACGACCGTCAGCTCGCTCGCCGCCACGGCCTCCTCCGCCGTGGCCGCGCTCACCGCGCCCCGGGCGACCAGCGCGGCGTCCCGGCCCGGGGTGCGGTTCCAGACCGTGGTGCGGACACCGGCGTCCACGAAGGCACCGGCCAGGGCGCGTCCCATCGGCCCCAGGCCGAGCACGGTGACGGTGGGACGGGTGTGGTTGGTGGGCATACTTGATCTCCTGTAGACATGGTGGTGGACAACGACGACCCCGGGGGGGAAGAGATGACGCGCAGTCAGGCCGCGGACCCGAACGTGTGCGGGGTGACCGCCGCGATCGCCGTGATCGACGGCAAGTGGAAGACGTCCCTGCTCTGGCTGCTGGAGGCCGGCCCGCAGCGCCCCGCCGACATCCGCCGACGGCTGCCCGGCCTGAGCGAGAAGGTGCTCACCCAGGCCCTGCGCGAGATGGAGTCCGACGGCCTGGTGCACCGCGAGGTGCACGACGTCCTTCCGCTGAAGACGGTCTACTCCCTGACCGACTTCGGCCGCCGGCTCTCCGACGCCCTCGGCCCGGTCTCCGAGCTGGGCCACGAGCGCCTCGACCGGATGGCGGCCGCGCGGGCCGGACAGGTCGAACCGGCGGCCTCCTGACCTGCTGTCATCTCCCTTCGTTCGGCTGGGCACCAGTCTCGTCGCGCCGCACGTCGTTGCCCAGTACGCACAAAAAGGTGGCTACTGGGCCGGACCACGATCGGCCTCCGCGCTCCGGGCCGTCCCTTCGGGGCGTTGCCCGTCGCAACGGTCAGGCGCGGCCGACCGGGGCGTGCGGCCGCTGGATGTCCTCCGGGTAGGCCGTGTGCCGCACGGCCTCCTCGTAGGTGACGGCACCTGCCGCGACGAGGGCGTTGATGCCGGCCTCCAGGGTCTGCATGCCGTCGCGGTGGCCGGTCGCGATCATGTTGCGGATCTGGCGGGTCTTGCCCTCGCGGATCAGGTTGCGGATCGCCGGCGTGCCCACCAGCACCTCGAAGGCGGCCGCCCGGCCCCCGCCGGTCCGGGGGACGAGCGTCTGGTTGAGGATGCCGACCAGGGTGTGCGCCAATTGCAGCCGGATCTGCGGCTGTTGCCCGGCCGGGAACACGTCGACGATGCGGTCCAGCGTCTGCGCCGTGTCGTTGGTGTGCAGAGTGGCGAGCACCAGGTGCCCGGTCTCGGCGATGGTCAGGGCCGCGGCGATGCTCTCCGGGTCGCGCATCTCGCCGAGGAGCAGGACGTCGGGGTCCTCGCGCAGGGCCGCGCGCAGCGCGGCGGGGAACGAGTCGGTGTCGGTGCCGACCTCGCGCTGGTTGACCGCCGAGCGCTTGTGGTGGTGCAGGTACTCGATCGGGTCCTCGATGGTGAGGATGTGCGCCGACCGGTGCGTGTTGACGTGGTCGAGGAGCGCCGCCAGGCTGGTCGACTTCCCCGACCCGGTCGGCCCGGTGACCAGCACGAACCCGCGCGGCATGCCCGCCCACCCGGTGACGACCGGGGGGAGCCCGAGCTGCTCGGCCGACGGCACGGTGAACGGGATCATCCGCAGCGCCAGCGCCGACGCGCCGCGCTGCACGAAGGCGTTCCCGCGCAACCGGGCCCGCTCCCCCCAGCCGAACGCGAAGTCGACCTGCTTCTCCCGGCGGAACCGGTCCGTGAGTTCCCCGCCCAGGACCCCGGTCACCAGGCGATCGACCTCGGGCTCGGTCAGCGAGGACCCCTCGACCGGTCGCAGGGCGCCGTCGACGCGGAGGAACGGCGCCGATCCGGCGGTGAGCAGCAGGTCGCTGCCGCCCCGCGACCACAGCTCACCGAGCAGGTGGTCGATGATCGCGGAGCTCGGACCGGACAGGGTCGCCTCCGAGGTGGTGTGCTTGCTCACGGCAGGACCTTCCACTGCTTGACGGTGCCGGTGTGGCCGTCGAAGGACACGGCGGCCTGGAGGAGCGGGCCGGACAGCAGGTCGATCCGGGTGCCGCCGAGGTGTTCGGTCGCGCCGCCGCTCCCGGCGGTGACGGTGTAGGTCACGGTCAGCCCGGCCAACCGGGAGGCTTCGGTGAGGCCGCACGGTGCCAGGTCGATCCGGTCGGTCACCGGGCCGTTCGAGCCGGCCCGGACCGGCAGGGGCACTGCGTGGTCGACGCCGGTGCAGGTGCTGCCGGTGAAGTCCACCGACACCTTCACCGACTCCACGTCGCCGCTCTCCTGGTGCGCCACCTGCAGGGCGACGTGGTCGAGCGGTCCGGTCGTGGCCGGTGCCGGCCGGGTGTAGCCGCCGAGCGTGAGCGACGCCCGGCCACCGCCGGGGACGGCGGCGTCCGTGACGTCGACCGGCGCGCCGGGGGCCGGGGTCGTGAAGCCGGTGACCGCGGAGACCGACGCCGGTTTCGCGATCACGGCCGGATAGGTCGTGAACTGCACCGGCTCCGGCGGGATGCCGATCACCGGGCGGAGGTATCCGGTGGCCGGGCGGATGCCCAGAGCGATGGCCCGGGCGATGATGCCGCGGGTGACGACCAGCGAGCCGACCTGACCCATCGACAGGTCGACGGCGCCGGTCGGCGTGTAGACGGTGCCGTTGATCACCAGGCGGCTGTGCTCGGTGGCCGTGTCGGCGTCGTCGGTCGACTTCAGCACCGCGCAACGGCTGCCCGTGGTGAGGCAGCCGGACAGGGGCCTGATCGACGGGGCTCGGAACACCAGGTCGAGCTCGACGCCGTCGAGCCGGGCGGCGGCGTCGGTACTGCCCGTGCCCAGGCTCGCCGCATAGTCGACGGCGAGCCCGGAGACCTGGCCGTCCTTCGTCACCCCGCAGGCGCCGAGGTCGACCACGTCGACACCGAGCGCCCCTTGACGGGTGGTCAGGGCGTGCCGCGCGTCGCAGGCGGTGCCGGTGCCGGAGACGGTCAGCACGGCCGTCGGCGGCTGCGGGGGGCCGGCCGTGGGCGGCTCCGTCGGCGGGGGCGTGGGCGTGGGCGGCTCCGTCGGCGGGGGCGGGGCCGGGGTGGTGTCGTCGTCCTGGTGCGACACGCGCAGCACGACCTTGTCGATCACCGCCCCCGCCGGCAGCGGCGGCATCGCGAACCCGCCGAGCCGGATCGACGCCGACGGGGTGGCCGTGGTGAGCGTCGCGGTCGAGGTGGTGGTGTCGATCGCCTGCGCGTTCCGGGGGTCGGTGAACGCCGCAGCGGTGGGCGGCGCGGTGCCGACCGCGGTGGTGGGCCGGACCGGGACCGGGGGTCGCCAGGCCAGTTCCAGGGCGACGCCGTCGAGCTGATCGGTGGCGGTGGTGCTGCCGGTACCGAGGGTGGCGGTGTAGGTCACGACCAGGCCGGTCAGCTGGGCCGGGTCGGTCAGCCCGCAGGCGGCGACCAGGTCCAGGGTGTCGGTGCCCACGGCGCCCTGGTGGGCGGGGAGGTTCTGCGGGGTGGTGCAAGGGCGGGGTGTGCCGGGCCCGGTCAGGGTGACCGCGACGGTCGGCGGTGGTCCTCCGGGCGCCCCGGGGTCGTCGCGGTGCGCGACGTGCAGCAGGGCCCCGTCCAGGACCGAGCCGGGCGCCACCGCAGGGGTGTCGAAACCGCCGAGGTCGATGGTGGCGGTGGGCGTGGCCGGGCCGAGTGCGGCGCGGGCCGTGGTGGCGCCGTCGATCGACTTGGCGGCGGCCGGGGGGAGGAACGTCGTCGACTCCGCGCGCGTCGCCGGCCGGGGTGGCGGCGGGTCGTGGACGACTTCGAGCCACATGCCGTCCAGGGAGGCGGCGCCCGCGGTGCCGCCCGCGTTCAGCCCGGCGGCGTAGGTCGCGGTCAGGCCGGTCAGCCGTGCGGGGTCGGTGATGCCGCAGGCCGTCAGGTCGAACCGGTCGTCGCCCAGGCCGGTCCGCGCGGTGAGCGGCGGCCCGGTGCAGCTGCCGCCGCCGCCCGCGGGGGTGACGGTGATCCCGGGCGCCGCCGCGTCGCCGGTCTCCTGATGGGCCACCCGCAGCACGGCGGACCGGATCGTCGACCCCGCCGGCAGGGGCGGCAGGCCGAACCCGGCCAGGGTGATCGACGCGGACGGGGCCGCCGTGCTCAGATCGGCGCGGGCCACCGACGGTGTCGGCTGTTCGCCGATCTCCAGGGCGTTGCCGGGAGCGGTGCCGGCGGCGGTGAAGCCGGTGGAGGCGGTCACGGCGGTGGGCTTGAACGTGGTCGGCGTGCGGTAGGCGACCTCCAGCCAGATGCCGTCCAGGCGTTCCGTGGCGCTGGTGCCGTCGGCGTCCAGGGCGGCGGCGTAGGTCACCGTCAGGCCGGCGAGCCGGGCCGGGTCGGTGAGCCCGCACGCGCCCAGCAGGTCGATCGGGGGATCCGTGGCGAGCGCCGTGTGCCGGGGCAGGTCGTCGGTGCGGCAGGGGTCCTTGCCGACGGCGGCGGTGACCTTCACCGCGCCGGGGGCGGTCAGGTCGCCGTCCTCCTCGTGCCTGACCCGCAGCGTCGCGCCGGTGACGACCGAGCCGGGTGGCACCCGCGGGGTGAAACCGGCGAGCTGTATCGCGGCCGACCGCCGCCCCGCCGGGTCGAGGACGACGTCGGCCGTGCAGTTCGCGCTGCCCGTCGGCGGCGAACAGCCGGGCAGGGTCGGCCGCTCGCCACCGGTCAGGGCGTGGACCGGGTCGGCGAAACCGGTGTTGGTGACCACCGCCGTCGGCTTCAGCGTGTGCGAGGGCTTCGGAGGCTGGACCCCGTACACCGCCACCTGCTGCCCGTCCGGAGTCACCGGGGCGCACAGTTCGACGTGTCCGCGGTCGACCTGGAGCCGGCTCTCGCCGCCCATCATCACCTCGACGCCTTCGGGCCGCGTCCGGTCGCAGCCGCCCGGGTCGGGGACGGTGGGCCGGGTGGGGGACCCGGGATCCCAGCCCGCCCGCGTGCCGCCGACGACGCTGACCGTGGGGTCGTCGACCGTCCAGACCGCGGTGCCGCCGGTGAAGGTGAAGTCGAAGTAGTAGACGCCCGGTTGCAGCCACACGACGACGCCGGGGCAGTCGCCACCGGTCAGGCGGGTGAGGGCGCCGGCGTCGTCGTAGGAGCCGGGCTGCAACCGCACCAGCCAGGAACCGGGGGCGGGGCAGGCGGGCACCGTCCGCCGGACCGGGACGGCCGTGGCGGGCGGGGTGTAGTCCGGGTCGCCGCCCACGGCCTCGTCGGCGGGAGCCGGCGGGGTGTCGTCGGCGCAGTCGTGCACGTACGGCGCCTGGGTCGGGGGCAGCCGGGTCTGCGACACCGCGCCGGAGCAGGTCCCGACGGCCGACACGTCGCCCGTCACCACCGCCGAGGCGCCGGCGCCGGTGCTGATGTTCGAGTGGGAGAACACGCCCCCCTGCACGCGCAGGCCGGGCGTGGTCACATTGATGCCGTCGTCCGCCGCCCGGCCCAGGCTGCGCAGCGCGTCCTGCGGTTGGGTCGCGCGCGCGGTCGTGGGAGACGCGTTGAGGGGGTCGCAATGGACGATCATCTGCCGGCCGTTGAGCGGCGGGGCGGTGTAGTCGGCGCACGGGTTGCCCTGCGAGAAGTTCGTGATCGCGAGCTGCGTGGCACCGTCCGCGCTGTAGGCCCGCTTGCCCTGGTCGACGTAGGTGCTCGCGGCTCTCAGCGACGTGCCGGCGAAGGACAGGACCGACACGGCGATCAGGCCGAAGACGACGACGAAGACCAGCGCGAGGATCAGCGTCGCGCCCTGTTCGTCGTCGCGCAGGCGGCCCCGGTCCGGGTCTTGCGGGTCCGGGTGGCACGGATCCGGCCGGCGCGGGTCCGGGCGGCGCGGGTGCGGGCGGCCGGTCATGACGCGCTCGATCGTCGGACGGCGGTGAGGGCCGTCGGGGGCGAGGTGGGGTCGCTCTGCACGGTCAGCGTTACCTCCATCGGCGAGGTGCACGAGGTCTCGGCACCGCAGCTCAGAGTCACCGGATCGGTCGATGCGGCGTTGTCGAACCGGCCCAGCACCGTGGTGACGACACCTCGGTCGGTGCACGTCACCCGGGTGAGGGCGCCGGTCGGCCGGTCGTAGGCGTAGACCACGTCGGTGCCGGTCCGGCTCAGGTGGACGAGCACGTCGGCGACGCCGCAGGCGGGGGTGGTCGTGACGCGGTCCGCGCTCTGCACGTCGCCGAAGAAGTACCGGTTGAGCGTGCCCGCCGCGCTGGTGGCGGCCACCCGCTTCTCGGTGCCCGAGGTGAACCGCAGTCCGAGGATGATCGCCTTCGGCAGCAGCGTCGCGATGATGCCCACGATGACGATCGTGACCAGCAGCTCGGTCAGGGTGAACCCCGACTCCGGGCGCCCGGTCGGCCGTTGTGTCGTCATGACAGCATCGACTCCCGCTTGATCACTTCGAGGACGGTGTCCCTGACGGGGCGCGGGCCGGTCGCGTGCACGGTGAGCGTCACCTTCTGCACACCCGTGTCGGCCGTCGGGCAGGGCCGGCCGAACGCGCCCACCCCGTCCCAGTACTCGACCTCGACGGTCACGGTGTACCCGGCCGGCGGCGCCGGGGTCTCGTAGCCGCGGGCGCAGGGCACGTACGGGCTGCTGACGACCCTCTCGGCGGCGCTGCGGACGATCGAGTCGGCGCCGGTCACCTTCCGCTGGGTGGCCGAGCTGATGATCGCGGTGCCGATGCCCCCGAGGATGGCCACGAAGGCGACGCCCAGGAGCGTCACGGTGACGAGGGCCTCGACCAGGGTCTCGCCCTCCTCGCCGCGGTGGCGCCGCGGCCGGCGTGCCGGGCCGGTCACTGGACGCCGACCTGGCTGTAGACGCCGTAGATCGCCGAGACGAGGGCGACGGCCACGAACCCCACGACGACCCCGACCAGGACCACCACGGTGGGCTCGAACAGGCTGGTCAGCCGTTTGAGTTTGTGCTGCAGTTCCTTCTCGTAGAACTCCGACACGTTCTCCAGCTGGTCGTCGAGGGTTCCGGTCTCCTCCCCGACGCGCATCATCTGGGTGACCGCCCCCGGGAACAGCCTGGTGCGGGCGATCGGCCGGGAGATGCCGCCGCCTTCGAGCATCTCCGTCCGGGCCGTCCCGAGCGAGCGTTCGTACACCAGGTTGTTGGCGCCCGCGCCGGCCAGGCCGAGCGCCTCCGGTACGGGCACGCCGGCCTTGATCATCGAGGTCAGGATCCGGCAGAACCGCTCGATGACCATGAAGCGGACCACGTCGCCGAGCACCGGCGTCCCCAGCAGGAAGCGGTCGCGCAGGAGCCGACCCCGCCGGGTCCGCAACCCGGCGACCAGTGCCGCGCCGAGCGCGACGAGCGCGCCCAGGATGACCGCGTACCAGTCCGTGACGAAGTCGGTGAAGCCCAGCAGGATCCGGGTCGGCAGCGGCAGTTCGGCGTTGAAGGACTCGAAGAACACCTTGAAGCGGGGGAGCACGAAGACGACGAGGACGAGGACGACCGCGACCGCCAGACCCATCACCAGGCTCGGATAGGTCAGCGCGGAGCGGATGCTGCGCCGGGCCTCCACGTCGCGCTCGATGTAGCGGGCCAACTGGGCCATCACCACGTCGAGTTCACCGGTCGCCTCCGCCGAGCGGAGGACGGAGACGTAGAACGGCGGAAGCGCCGTGCTGTGGGCGGCCATCGCGACGGCGAAGCCTTCGCCGAATCGCAGCGAGTCCATGACGTCGACGAGCACCCTGCCCAGCTTCTTGTCCTTGGTCTCGGCGCGGATGATCTCCAGGGCGTCCAGGATGGGCACCCCGGCCCTGATGAAGGCGGCCATCTGGCGGGAGAAGTTGCTCAGTTCGACCAGGTCGACCTTCTGCGCGGTGAGTTCGAGCTGGAGCAGGCTGCGGCCCGCGGCCTTGACCGACCGCACGTCGTAGCCCTGCCGGGTCAGGCTGTCGGTCACGCCGTCGACGCTGGAGCCCTTGAGCACGCCGGTGGCCCGCCTCCCGTCCGGGCCGACCGCGACGTACTTGAAGGTGGCCATGCCGGTGCCCTCCTGGTTTCGGGTGTCAGGGGTTCGCACCGCCGGTGGGACGGGCGAGTCGGTGAACGGGGGAGTCGGAGGACGGGCGAGTCGGTGAAGCGGCGAGCCGGTGAACGGGTGCGGTGACCGGCGAGCCGGGCACGGGACCCGCACTAGGCCACGTACACGCTGGACATGATCTCGGCGATGGTGGTGGTCCCCTCCTCGACCAGGCGGACGCCTCCGTCCAGGAGACTGTCCATCTGCTGCTCGCGGGCGGCCCTGCGCAGGCTGTCGACCGGCGCGTTCTCGACGAGCAGCCGCTTGACCGCGTCGCTCATCACGAGCAGTTCGAAGACGCCGATCCGCTCCTGGTAGCCGGTCCGGGAGCAGAAGTTGCAGCCCCGGCCCTGCCAGAACCCGGCGTCGGTCGACCCGCCGGCCTCGGCGAAGAAGGCCAGCTCGTCCACGCCCGGCCGGTAGGGCTCGCGGCACTGGTCGCAGATCCGCCGGACCAGTCGCTGGCTGACCACCCCGGCGACCGTGGAGGTGATCAGGAACGGCTCGATGCCCATGTCGGCGAACCGGTGCAGGGCGGAGCAGGCGTCCGCGGCGTGGATGGAGGACAGGACGAAGTGGCCGGTGAGAGCGGACTCGACCGCGATCCGCGCCGTCTCGGCGTCCCGGATCTCGCCGACCAGGATCACGTCGGGGTCCTGCCGGAGGATCGAGCGCAGCCCGGTCGCGAAGGTGATGCCCGCCTGGTCGTTGATCTGGATCTGGTTGACCGACGGGAACACGTACTCCACCGGGTCCTCGATGGTGGTGATGTTGCGCTCGCTCTGGTTCAGTTCGCCGAGCGTGGCGTACAGGGTGGTCGTCTTGCCGCTGCCGGTCGGTCCGGCGCAGGCGACCATGCCGTACGGGGAGCGCAGCAGGGTGGAGAACCGTTCGTAGGTCGCGGCGGGCATGCCGAGCTCGCCCAGGCGCAACAGTGTGCGGTTGCTGTCCAGCAGCCGCAGCACCGCCTTCTCGCCCCAGATGGTGGGGGTGGTCGCGACCCGGATGTCGACCGACCGGCCGTCGATCTCGGTGGCGATCTGGCCGTCCTGCGGACGCCGCCGGTCGACGATGTTCATGTTGGCCATGATCTTGATCCGGCTGACCAGGGACGGGCCCATGTTCTCCGGCAGGCTCAGCACGTCGTGCAGCGCGCCGTCGATGCGGTACCGGACCCGGACCCGGTCGCCGTGCGGTTCGACGTGGATGTCCGAAGCCCGGTCGCGCAGGCCCTGGGTCAGCATCAGGTTGACCAGGTGGACGACCGGCGCGTCCTCGCTCACCACCCTGGCACCGGAGTTGGCGTTGCGGCCGGTCTCGGTGGCCTCGAAGGCCTCGACCAGGCTGCTGACGCCGGTCAGCGCCCGGTAGGTGCTGTCGATCGAACGCCGGATGTCCGCGGGGGCCGCTATCGCCAACTGCACCCGGTCCGGCGCGACGGCCCGGCCGACCTGGTCGAGCACCCGCGGGTCCTCCGGGTCGCCCGCCGCGATCAGCAGCGTGCCCCCGGTCCGCCGTACCGCGACGACGCCCAACGCGCGGGCCAGTGCCTCGGGCACCCGGGCGGCCGCCTCGGGGTCGGGTTCGCTCTGGCGCAGATCGGCGACCGGGACGCCGAGTTGGACCGACAGCGCCTCGATCAGCGGCCGCTCGTCGACCATGCCGAGTTCGACCAGCAGGGCGCCGAGCCGCTTGCCCGAGGCCGACTGCTGCAGGAGGGCCTCGTCCACCTGTGCCGGGGTGAGCAGCCCGCGCTGCACCAGCAGGTCCCCGATGCGCGGCCGCTCCCGCCCCGCGGGCGACTGCTCCGCGGGTGACGACTGTGCTGCGCCGGACGCCGCTTTCCGGGCCGGTTCCGCCGGGAGCGGAGACGGCGCCGCGCCCCGCGCTCCGTCGGGCCGGGTGCCGTCCTCGCCCGCAGGGCCTGTCGCCGCCGCACGGCGCCGCAGAAGCCGGCGATTCGTCAAGGAACCCACCCCTTTCTCGCATCCGGAAGCAACGGCCGAACGTTCGCCGCGTGGGTGTCCGCAGTAATGTCAGCCGCTGATTAGTCAGCGGGATACTACATGACGGCGCCGTGCCTTCCGCGCCCCCGGCGATGGCGGTTCTCGTCGGATTCGACCCTTGCGGGTCCATGTCCGGCTAAGTAGTCTGCCGCTGATTAATCAAGCGGTAACTATCGCTCGAACCTGTACCGGCCGCCGTAGATGGAGAAAGATGTTCACATACCTGCAAGGCAAGTCGCGCCGGCGCCTGCGTGCGCCGAACGAGACGGCGGAGGCCGGCTTCACGCTGATCGAACTCCTCGTGGTCATCGTGATCCTCGGCGTCCTGTCCGCCATCGTCGTCTTCTCCGTCCGCGGCATCAACGACAAGGGCCAGGGCGCGGCGTGCAAGACCGACAAGGCCACGATCCAGACCGCCGAGGAGGCGTACTTCGCCAGTGACAACCGTGGCGCGTACGGCACCGTGGGCGATCTGGTGAAGGCCGGGTTCCTGTCGACCGAGTCCGTCTGGTACACCGTCAGCCCGAACGGCGCCACGTACACCATCGCGCCGATCACCCCGCCCGCGGGCAGCCCGCCGAACCCCTGCAGCTGACGCGGGGGAGTCCTCACCGCCCGTGACCGGTCGGCGGGCCGTCGGGCCGTCGGGTCGGCCAGGTGGCCCCGGGGCGCCACCTGGCGAACCGCGGCCGGCGGGCCCCGGCACCGACGGCATCCGCCGTGCGCCCGAACCGCCCCGAGGGGGGACCGGTCGCGGCGACGGTCGCGGACGCCCTGGGGCACTGGTCCGGATCATCCTCACTGATCCGGATCATCCGCATTGAGTCGGTATTGACCGGTACGCACGGTAAGGCACCATTGCGCCCATGTCTCCCACCTTCGTTGTGATGATCGGTCTGTTGGGACTGGCGGTGGGGTCGTTCCTCAACGTCGCCGTCTCCCGGGTGCCGGCCGGCCGCTCGGTCCTTCGGCCCCGCTCCGCCTGCCCGCGCTGTGCCACGCCGATCGCGGCCCGGGACAACATCCCCGTCGTGTCCTGGCTCCTGCTGGGCCGGCGCTGCCGCTCCTGCCGGGTTCCGATCCCCGCGCGCTACCCGCTCCTCGAAGCGCTCACCGGGATCCTCTTCCTCGCCGAGGCGCTGCGCTTCGGCCGGTCGGCCGTGCTGCCGGCCGAACTGGCCTTCACCGCAGGGCTGCTGGCCCTGGCCGCCTGCGACGCCGAGCGGTTCCTGCTCCCCAAGCGGCTGCTCTACCCGACCCTCGGGCTGACCGCCGCCCTCCTGCTCGCGGCCGCGACGGCCACCGGCCAGTGGCAGCGGCTCGGCGTGACCGCGGCGTGCGGGGCGGGCGGGTTCGCCGTCTTCTTCGCCCTGCACTGGGCGCGGCCGGCCTGGCTCGGATTCGGCGACGTGCGCCTGGCCGGCCTGCTCGGCACCGGGCTGGGCTGGCTCGGTCCGTCGCACCTCGTCCTCGCGCTGCTGGCCGGCAGCGCCGCCGGGTTGCTGGTGGGCGTCGTGCTCATCGCGTCGGGGCGGGCGACGCGCCGTACCCGCCTGCCGTTCGGGGTGTTCCTCGCGGCCGGCGCCATCGCCGCCATCCTCGTCGGCGCTCCCGTCGTCCAGTGGTACGAGAGTCTGAGTGACCCGTACGCGACGGGTGCGCCGCTCACCACCGTCCACCGCGGACCGTGACCGCCCGGGCCTGACCGGCGTCGCGGGCCGGACGGCTGGCGCGGGCCGGTGGCCGGCGGATCCGCAACGGGGCTTCCGGGCCCGCCGCGCCGCGAGCCGGACGGGCGCCGCAGGCCGTTCCCCCGAGCCGCCGCCCGCCGCGCCGACCGGTCCGTTCTCCTGGGATCCGGCCGGTGTTCCGGCCCCTCCGGCGCCAGGTCCGGTGGGCGTCGCCATCGCCACCGCCGATCCTTACCCTTGTCACCATGAAGGAACTTGATCTGCCACTGGCCGAGTGGATCGTGCTCGCACTCATCGCCGAAGGGCCCAGCCACGGCTTCGCCATTGCCACCCTCACCGCGGAGGGCGCGGAAATCGGTGAGTTCTGGTACATCTCACGGCCCATGGTCTACCGGTCGATCACGCGGCTCGTCGAGCGCGGACTGATCACGCCGGTCGGCGCCGAGGAAGGCAATCGCGGGCCGCAGCGCATGATTTACGCGGCCACCCGCGCGGCGAAGTCGACGGTCACCCGGTGGCTCGGCGAACCCGTGACCCAATTGTTCGACGTCCGCGCCGACCTCACGTGCAAGCTGCTGCTGCTCCAGCGGCGCGACGCCAGCCCGGCTCGCCTGGTCGAGCGTCAACGGGTCGTCATCGACGAGATCGAGGAGTCGCTGCGCGCCAAGGAGGACGCCGCCGGCGACCACCTCGCCCGCGCGATCTACGCCTGGCGGCTGGAACACGTCCGCGCCGCGCGCCGGTTCCTCGACACCGTCGAGGCCGAGTCGACGCGGCCGGCCGTCAGCACCGGCTGACGTCACGCCCGTGGTCGTCCTTCCTCGGCAACCATCTCGCCGCCCCGCGCGCGACGATGCCATCCGACCGGCAGCTGCCGGAACGACCACGGACGAGACACCGCCGCCGCCGCAGCCCCCACCCGTGCGTCCGGAACACCCCGGGAGCCGTGGACAGTGCTCAACGGCGCGCGTGCGGTAGCGGGACGGGCTCGGTGATCGCGTCATCGCGATCACCGAGCCCTCGACGTACGGCGGCGTCTCATCGGACGCCGCCGGAGAGGCTCACCGCCTACGGCACCTCGACGACGGTCTCGCAGGAGCCGCCGACCGCGACCGAGTCCGAGCCCGGGAGCGTCGGACCGCCGTTGGCGTCGCCGGCGCAGACGTCCGTGCCGCTACCGCCGGCGAGGGCGTCGCTGCCGGCGTCACCGACCACGACGTCGTTGCCGGCGCCACCGGAGAGCGCGTCGTTGCCGGCCCCGCCGCGGAGGGTGTCGTCGCCGTCGCCGCCGCTGACGGCGTCGTTGCCGTCACCGCCGTCGACGTAGTCGGCCCCGCTGCCGGCCGACACGGCGTCATTGCCGCCGAACGTGCAGATCGTGTCGTTGCCGCCGTTCCCGCTGACACTGTCGTTCCCGTTGCCGGTCACGATCACGTCGGCGCCGCTCGTGCCGTTCACGACCCCGTCGCCGACGATCGTGGCGGCGAGACCGTGACAGCCGGCCGAGACGCCGATCGTCACGGTCGCGACGTTCGAGTCGTCCGTGCCGTCGCTCGCCTGGTACGTGAAGCTGTCGCTGCCGACGTAGGCGCCGGCGGGCTGGTAGCTGAACGAGCCGTCCGGGTTGAGCGTGAGGGTGCCGTGCGCCGGCCCGGTGACGACCGACGCCGTCAGCGGGTTGCCGTCGGGGTCCGTGTCGTTGCCGAGGACACCGGGAGCGCCGATGACGAGCGGGGTGTCCGCGCCGACCTGGCCGTACGACTCGTTCGCGGCCGTCGGCGGCCGGTTCGTCGTGTTGAACAGCACCGACGCGTCGTTGACGAACGTCGCCGAGCTGTTGCTGTTGGCCGTGGCGACGTCGGGGCGCCCGTCGCCGTCGAGGTCGGCCACCGCGGTGGCCTGCGGGTTGCGACCGCCGGCCAGCCCGAAGGCGAGCGGGCTGCCGAACGCACCGGTGCCGTCGCCCTCCAGCACCACGACCTCGTTCGAATCGGCGCTGGAGACGACCAGGTCGGCGTGGCCGTCGCCGTTGAGGTCGGCCACCGAGGCGGAGCTGAGGTTCGTCCCCGCGGACAGGACGTTCGCCGTGCCGAATCCGCCCGTGCCGTCGCCGAGCAGGACGGCGACGCGCCCCGGCGAGCCGGGCGCCACGACGATCGCGTCCGGCCTGCCGTCCTCGTTGACGTCGGCGAGCTCGGGCCTGGACGGCAGCGTCACACCGGCCGGTACGCTCGACGCGGTGCCGAAGCCCCCGGTTCCGTCGCCCAGGAGCACGGAGAGCGTGCCGGTCGACGCGTTGGCGGTGACGAGATCCGGGTGGCCGTCGCCGTTGAGGTCGGCGGCCGCGATGCCCTGCGGGTTGGTGGCGCCGCCCAGGGCGAACTGCGTCGCCGCGCCGAAGGTGCCGTCACCGTTGCCGAGCACCACCGAGGCGTTGTTGGTGTTCGCGTCGGAGGTCGCGAGGTCCGGCGTGCCGTCCCCGTCGAAGTCGCCCACGGCGACGCCGGTCGGGAAGCGCGCGACGCACGGGTTGTCGCCCGTGGTGTCGCACCCGGGCGTCGGATTGAGCTGCACCTTCGCTCCGGTGCCGAGGGCGCCGGAGCCGTCGCCGAGCCAGACCAGGGCGACGTTGCCCCGCGCGTCCTGGCTGATGACGTCCTGATGCCCGTCGCCGTTGACGTCGCGGATCACCGCCGAGCCGAGGAAGACGCTCGACACGGTGCGCGGCGCCGCGTACTTGGTCACGGCGCCGAAGCCGCCGCCGCCCGAGCCGAGGAACACGCCCAGGCCCTCGGCGCGGATCGCCGTCACGAGGTCGGGCGTCCCGTCGTTGTTGAGGTCGCCGATCGCGACGGCGGAGCTGCCGCGGCCGTTGTCGTCGAGGTTCACCGCGGTGGCGAAGCCGGTGGTGTCGGCGCCGGCTGCCGAGGCCGGGCTGCCGGCCAGTACGACGGTCGCCACCGCGAGGACGATCGCCGGAGCCCGGCGGGACCGACCGCGCGTGAGCGCGACCGGGTGGTCGTCCGGCACGAGGTGCCGACGTGATGATCTGCCCATGGGTGAGGCCCCTCCTCAGGGCCTGCTGAACAAGAGTTGGTGAGGACCTTCGGCGGGGTGGCCGCCGACCGGCAGGACGTCCGCCGGCCGGCGGGGGACCGCCGAGGGGGATCGGCGGTCCGGACCGTCGGCGGGCGGTGTGCGTGCCCGGCCGACGGCCCGTTGCCCAGTGCTCCGGAGTGCCTAGTAGCCGTAGGCGGCGAGGGTCGACTGGATGGTGCTGTTGACGTCCCACTTGTTGTTGAACAGGTCGTCCCAGGCGGCCGCCGCGCCGGCGTTGCCACCGGTCAGGGCGACGCCGTACTGCTCGATCTCCCCGTAGCCGGAGTACGCGCTCGAATCGACGTCGGTCCACGTGTTGGGGTCGTTGCCCGTGGTGCCGTTCAGCGAACTCGACGTCCAGCTCACGTGCATGATGTTCGACTTCGCGACGAGACCCAGCTGGGTGTTCCCGCCGGCGTTGGCCGTCACCGCGCCGCGGACCTGGCTGATCCCGGACTCCAGGCGCACCTTGCAGGCCGTGCCCGCGCTGTCGCAGGCGTTCCCGGTGAACACGTTCTGGCCCACGCCGCTGGCGACCCAGGTGAACCCGTTCTGGATCAGTGCCTGCTTGGCCGCCGCACCGAACGGTGCGGAGGCCGGGTCGGCGACCGCGATCCGGTGCCCGCTCGTCGCGAGCCAGCTCACCACCCCCGACATCGTCGTGGGGGCGCCGCCGGAGACCGGCGAGGCGTCGCAACGGGGCGACTGCGCCTTGCCGTTGCCGCTGCCGTTGGCGTCCGCGCCGAACGCCAGCGGCGGGCTCCCGGCGTTGGACGGGTCGTCACCCTTGGTCGAGCCGGCCCAGCTGCCGCTGCAGCTGTAGATCGCCAGGTGCCCGATGGCCACGGCGTGCCGGCTGGAGGCCGTGCCGTTGCACTCGACGCTGCCGCTCGCCGTGCACGTCCCACCGTCGATGGTCGGGATCACCGCGTCCGCGTTGGCCGCGTCCGCCGACAGGAACGCGTCGATGTGCAACGGCCCGTCGACGCAGTTGTTCGACGACGACGGGTTGCACGTGGTGTACGGGCCCGCGCTCTTCAGCTGCTGGCGCAGGCTACCGGAGGTGATCCCCCGCATCGTCGACGTGTCGATCGCCGGCTTGTTCCAGTACCCGCCGACCTGCGAGGCGGTGTTCGCCGTGAAGGCCGTGAACGACTCGAGCGACTCGATCGTCCCCTTCATGTCCTTCGTCGCGGGGTACATGTTGTTCGCGACGGCGACCTGTGCGTTCGTCGTGGCGAAGGCCGCCGGTGACGCGACGGCGATCAGCGCCGTCACGAGGGCACTCACCGCGAACGCCTTCCGTACCCGGCGCATCGCGGTGCGGGCGGAGTTCGGGGCGCGCCGAGCGCGCCTGAACCTGTGTTGCATCTGCTGCTCCTCGTCGATCTGGTGGGGCGGCGGCTCCCGCGCGGGCACCCCGCTGGTGGGATCGGACAAGTGCCCGAAGCCCCTGGCATCTGCGAGGCTTCCCGGCGTGATCACGCCGCACATGCCTAGATGGTGCTCATGCGGCGGCCCAGTAGTCAATGATTGACAACCCAATTGGGTATGGGTCTAATGCACGTATCCAGCCTGTAGCGGGGCCGGCGGCCGAGGGTCGTCGGTCCGCTGCCACGCGCACGGAAGGGGCTGGCGGCACGAGGGGCAGAGGCGTGGAATGGCACTGTTGAGCAGACTGTCGGGCTCGCGCGCGACCAGGTGGGGCGCGCTGGTTCTCGGGGCGGCCGTGGTGGCCCTGATCGTCGTGGCGCTGACGCGCGGCGGGTCGGACCAGGCCGCCGCGGCCCGGAAGGCCGACCCCGAGTGGTGCACACCGGGCACCCAGCGCTCCGCGCTCTGCCCGCACGGCAAGGAGTTCGACGCGAAGGAGTACGCCACCCACGGCGACGCCTTCGAGTGCGTCAACTTCGCCAGCCAGGCGGACGCCCAGGCGGTGCTGCGGGCCGACCCCGGCGATCCGAACCGCCTCGACGACGGCGGCGGCGTCGCCTGCCGCGGACTGGCGGCGCCGCGCGACACCACACCGGTCGTCGTCTCCCGGCAGGCCGGGTGCGGCCCCGGCGATCCCCGCAGCGCGCGCTGCCCGCAGGCGGAACGGCCCTTCGACGCCCGCTACTTCCTGCGCTACGGCAATGACGCCTACGACTGCGCGGACTTCGCCGCCCAGGCGGACGCGCAGGCCGTCCTGCGGTTCGCGCCGGCCGATCCCAACCGCCTCGACGACGACGGGAACGGCATCGCGTGCCCGGACCTGCCGGGACCGAAGGACGTCAAGCCCGTGCGACGGGGGACTCCGTGACACGGCAAGCGCCCGTGCGTGCGCTCGGGCCGAACGTGACCCATCGATCGAAGGAAGCCCCGACCGCTATGACATCGGACCGCCGCCCGCCCTCCTGGCGCGCCAGAGGCCAGGACGGCTTCACGCTCATCGAGTTGCTCGTGGTCATCGTGATCCTCGGCGTCCTCGCCGCCATCGTGGTGTTCTCCGTCCGGGGCATCGGCGACAAGGGCCGCAAGAGCGCGGTCGCCGCGGACGCGGCCACGCTCCGGACGGCGGAGGAGTCCTACTGCGCCAAGTACGGGCGGTACGGGACGGTCGACGACCTGAGGGCCGACGGGTTGATGGCCGGCGATCCGGTCTACAACGTGCTGGTGGTCGGCGAGGAGAACAAGTGCGGTAAGGGCGAGAAGTCGTCGTTCGCGCTGCACGACGCCTCCACGCCGACGGAGAGTGGAGCGGACGCGATCCCGGCGGGCACGAATCCGGCCGACCTCGCGGTCGACGAGAAGGCGAACCGCGTGTACGTCGTGGCCACCGCGAGCAACGACGTGACCGTGATCGACGGCAGGACCGACACCCCGATCGGTCCGCCGATCAGCCTGTCCGGCGCCGTGACGAGCCCGACCCGCATCGCGGTCGACCCCGGCACGGGCCGGGTCTACGTCGGGGGCACGGGCGGCGTCGCGGTCATCGACACGGCCAACGCCAACCTGGTGACCCGCGTCAGCGGCTTCACCGCGACCGTCGCGGCCCTGGCCGTCTCCCCCGAGAACGGCGACGTCTACGTGGCTGGCGGCACCATCGGCAACTCGGCGGTCGCCTACATCCCGGCCGGCGGCGCGTCGGCGACCCCGATCCCCCTCCCGGTCGCGGGAGTCGTGACCGGGAGCGTCGGCACGGACTTCTCCTTCGACCCCGTGCACCACGCCGTGTACCTCGCCAAGGGGAACCTCGGCACCGGCGAGAGCGATGCCGCCGGCATCGGCCTCTTCGGGATCTCCTCGCAGACCCGTGCCGCCACCCTCGTCGCACGGTTCCCGACGAGGGCGACCTGCACCGTCGCCAACGCCGGGGACGTCCTCTACGGCGGCAGCGCCCGTGGCAGCGTCGCCGTCGACCCCAACCGCAACCTCGTCTACCTCCTCGCGAGGAGGTGCGTCCCGAACCCGGCGAATCCCTCGGGCAAGTGGGTGCCCGTCGCGACGACGATCGTCATCAACCCCGCCGACGGCAGTTCGACGCCGATCAACGACCTGGCGGGATCGACCTTCGCGCCCACCGCCGTGGTCTACAACCCGGCGGCCGGTTCGGTCTACGTCCACTCGGCAGGCGGAACGGGTGGAACGGGCGGAGCGACGTGCGGCGCCAGCGGGGGCCGCATCGACCGGATCGTCGGGACGACGGTCACGGGGCAGGCCTTCGTCTGCGCCATGTCCGGCGCCCAGGGGAACCCGGCGCACAAGATCGCCGTACTGAAGAACTACAACCGGATCTTCCTCGCGCAGCAGCGCGGCGACGGCGGGGCGGGCGGCCTCGGGATCACCGACGGCGGCACGCTGCTGGCGCAGGCTCCGCTCGGCACGCCCCGTGAGTTCGGGGTGTTCGCCACGAACAACACCACGGCGAAGGTCTACGCGGCCGATCCGGAAAAGGGAACGGTCGCGGTGTTCCGGACGGGATCGGCCTAGGACGATGCCGGAGCAGCCACGCAACACCCACCGGGGTCCGAGGCACCGGCCAGGACCGGCTCGTCGTACCTCCGTCGCGGTGGCCGGTGTGATCGCGGCGATCGCACTGACCGCGTGCGGCGGCGGCAACGGGCCCCCGGAGCACACCTTCGACGTCGCTCCGTACGTGCACCAGGGGCATGTGGTCGACTGCGACGCCCTGAAGTCCCAGGCCGACGCGCAAGCCGTGCTGCGAGCGGACGCACTCGACCCGAACGCACTCGACCGGGACGGCGACGGCATCGCGTGCCCGGACCTCCCCGGCCCCAAGGACAGGAAGCCGGTCCACCGCGACTTCCTGACCGACCTGGACGGCGCGCCGATCATCGAGCCGATCATCGAGCCGGTCAAGCCGCCGCCGGCGTAGCAGGAGCGGAGGCGTCAGGAGCGAGTGCCACCTTCCGCACCCCGAACCACGAGCGGTGTCGGCATCACAGGGACATCCCGGTGAGTCCCCGTGGGCAGGCGCCCGCGGGGACTCAGCTCCGTTGGAAGAACTCCAGCTCGGCCAGGGCGAGATGGCGGTCGCCGTCCAGGCCTGCGGGGGCGTCGAGGGTCAGGCGGACGGTGGTGGCGTCGCTGATGCCGGTGGAGAAGGTCTGCGGGCCGGGCTTGTCGGTCAGGGTCAGCTTCTTGACGGTCTTCCGGCCGTCCGAGGACGTCACCTCCAGGTCGATCCGCAGTGCCCGGCCCTCGCGGGCGTAGTCCTCGGGTGAGGTCGAGGCGCCGTTGGTGACGATCACGGCCACCAGGCGGAAGGGTTTGGCGAAGGTGCAGGTGATCGAGGCGCCGGGGCCCGGTGCGCCCCAGTAGCGGTTGCTGAGCCCGTCCGTGGCGTTGCCGGCCGGCCGGCCGGGTACCTCGGCACTCGCCTCCACGCGGACCGGCGTCACCGGCTTGCTCTTGCCCAGCTTGTCCCGGGTGTCCTCGATCAGGTTCCGGCCGGCCGGCAGCAGCAGGAAGCCGCCCGCGCACAGGGCCAGCACCACGGCCAGGATCACCAGGAAGCGCGTTGTCCGGCCCGAACCGGCCCGGGTGCGGCGGCGCAGCGGCCAGATCGTCCGCCACCAGGGGAGCGGCGGTGGGGCCGTCCCGGGGGTGAGCGGGGTCGCGCAGCGGCGGCAGAAGCGGCGGTCGGGCGGGTTGGGCGTGCCGCAGGAGGGACAGGGCGTCCCGGCGGCGGCGTCGTCCACCGGGACCGGCCGGACGACCGGACGTGGTGCGACGGCCTTCGCCGGTCGCACGGGCTGCGGTGCGTCGGGGGGAGGCGGGTCGGAGGGTCGCGAGGGCCGCGAGGGCCGCGAGGGCTCGGCAGGGTGAGGTGGGTCGGAGGGTGGCGAGGGGTCGGGGGAACGGGGGACGGGGGGAGGTGAGGGGTCGGCGGGCCTGGGTGCGGCGGCTTCCGCCGGCGGGTCGGCAGCCGGGGTGGCCGGGGTGTCCGACCAGTCCAGGTACGAGCCGCAGTTGCCGCAGAAGCCGTCCGTCGGGCCGTTGGACGCCCCGCACACGGGACACTCGCGCATCACCGTCACCCCTCCTCACTCGTGGGCGGTCCCGGGAGGACCTCCACCCGGCAGTCCGTGTGGACCGGGCACAGGCGCCGGACCAGCGCGCGGACCCGGTCCGCGTCCACCTCGTGCGCCGCGTCCACCGCTCCGCCGTGTTGCGGCCACACCCGGACGACCACCGTGTCGGCCGGGGCGGGCGGCAGCGCGGCACCGGCCGTGCTCGACCAGGCGGCCCCGCCGTCCCCGGTGATCTCGGCGGACACGCCCAGCACCAGGCGCAGGGCCTCGACCAGGCCGCGCCGGGTGCCGCTCCACCTGTGCAGTTCCACCGCGCGGGCCACCGCCTCGCGGCGCAGCGCCAGCGGCCAGCGCGGGTCGTCGGCGCCGCCCACCCAGGTGGCCAGCCAGGCCAGGAAGTCGTCCGGGGCCAGTCGCGGATCGAAGTACGAGGGCAGGTTGTCGAGGGTGGTGAACACCGGGGCCAGTACCGTGTCCAGCCCCGCCGTGAACCGCTGCGCGAAGTCGTCGTCGGCGTACAGCGCGGGCAGCTGCTCGCCGATCGGGTGCCGGCTGGGCAGGCCCGGGACGGCGGCCCGGCTCATCCGCGCGCCTCCGGCTCGCGCGCGGTCACGACCACCTGGTGCTGGTAGGAGAAGACCAGCGCGCCCGCGCCGACGTCGATCCGGTCGACCGGGGCGCCGCGCCGGCCCGTGACCGGGTCGGCGGCGAACAGCCGGATCTCCTCCACCACCACCTCCCCGACGGCGCGTTGCAGCACGCCGAACAGCTCCCCGTACTGCACGGGCCGCCCGAACGGCCGGCCCGTTCCGTCGGGTCCGCCGCGCAAGGGGTCGAGGTGCCGGTAGAGCGCGTCGAGCGCCGCGTCGCGCACCCGGTCGGCGTCCCCGGCCGGTGCCGAGAGCCGGGCGACGACGGTGACGCCCTGGTAGAACGGCGGCTCGACGAGGAGCCGGGTGCCGATCAGGCGCCGCTCGTCGAGGGCCGTGGTGATCCTGGCGAGGACCTGGTCGGACGGGATCAGCTGCTCGAAGCGCAGCCGGCCGCCCTCGTCGGCCACCGCGTCCGGCACCACCAGGACCCGTACCGCGCCCGCGCCCGCGTCCCGGTCGGGCAGGCAGCGGACCCGGCGCACGGAGGGTGCCGCCTGCCGGGCGATGATCTCGTAGTCCTCGGCGGTCACCGCGCGCTCCTGCATGCGCAGCGTCTCCGGTGCCCGCAGCTTGGCGTTGTCGATGGTCTCCCCGGCGACACCGCCGCGCGCCGCCTCCCGGTTGACGACCCGGGCGACGTACGGGACGGAGCTGCGCAGGACGGAGACCGCGCCGCGGGAGACGTTGCCCGCCGGGCCGCCGCCGGTGCGGTAGCGGGCCACGCGGATCCGGGCGCCCTTGGCCGGGACGGCCCCGCACGGACGCAGGGTGCCGTCGGCCTCGCGCAGCACCGGTGGGAACGCGAACTCGCCGGTGGTGGCGTCCACCCGGACGTGCCGGTCGGCCGGCCCCGAGCGCCCGAAGTGCTCCACCACCTCCCAGCGCTGCCACCCGTCCGGCGAGGACACCTCCACCACCGGGGGTTCCCCGTCGAGCAGCACGGGCGGGCGGCCGAGCCGGAAGGACTGCCCCGCCACCCCCTCCGACACCCCGAGCGGTACGTCGGTCACCCGCTCGGCGTGCTCCACGACCGTCGTGCCGCCGACGGTGAAGACGGCGGCCTCGCGCACCGTCGGCGACTCCGAGTAGAACGGCTGCCCCGGCTCCGCCTCGGTGACCCGGCAGCGCAGCCAGCCCGCCCGGGTCCCGCTGACCAGCGACGCCGTGTGCCCGGCCGGAACGTACACGATGACCTCACCGGGCCGGTTCAACCCGCCGGTACTGTCGGAGCCGGTCTCGCAGCGCTGCCACCGGCCGCCGTCCCACGCCTCCCACACCAGCGGGGGCTGGCGCGGGTCGACGCCGACGCCCTCGACGCGGCTGTCGAGGCGGACCGCGACCACGCAGCTCGGCACCGCCGTCGGCAGGCCGAACAGCAGCGCGTCGCCGGGCTCGGGCGCGGCCTGGAAGCACGGGATGTCCCGGCCCTCGGCCAGCGCACCCGTCCGGTCGGTCTGCTCACCGGTGCGCGGCGCGGTGACCAGCCGGGTCAGCTCGCTCGGCACGATGCGCAGGTCGTCGGTGGTGGCGAAGACCACGGCCGCCTCGGTCTCGCCGGCCGCGGTCGTCACCTCGGTGCCCGCGGGCAGCGTCACCGTGTCCGGCTGGGGGGCCGACAGCCAGAAGTCGACCTCGGCGACGGCCGCCGACGGCGGGTACAGCCGGATGCCCAACAGGTCCAGGAAGGCCAGGTAGTTCTTGTCCGGGACCCGGTTCAGCCGGTACAGCAGCTGGTCCACGAGGTAGGCGAACGTCTCGATCAGGGTGACGCCCGGGTCGGAGACGTTGTGGTCGGTCCACTCCGGGGCGCGCTGCTGCACGTACCGCTTCGCCTCGTCGACGAGCTGCTGGAACCGTCGGTCGTCCAGGTTGGGGGAGGGCAGGGCCATCAGTCCGCGACCGTTTCCTCGGTCCCCTCCTCGGAGGGGATCGTGTAGAAGGGGAAGACCAGGTTGCGCCGGTCGTTGGTGGTGCGCACCGTGTAGCGCACGTCGATGTAGAGGGTGGCCGTCTCCACCGCGTCGAAGGCCACGACGACCTCGTCCACCGCGATCCGCGGCTCCCAGCGCTCCAGCGCCTCGCGCACCTGCTGGGCGATCCGCCCGGCGGTGACGCCGTCGCCGGGGGCGAAGACGTACTCGTGGATGCCGCAGCCGAAGTCGGGCCGCATCGGTCGCTCGCCGGGCGCGGTGCCCAGCACGAGGCGGATGGCCTCCTCCAGTTCCCGCTCACGCTCGACCATGGCGATCCCGCCGGTCGGCCCGACCCGCAGCGGGAACGCCCAGCCGCGTCCGATGAACCGGTCGCCCATCACAGGCCGCCGATCAGCACGTCGGGCGCACCGGTCAGGACCGCCGCACCGCACGCCGCCTGGTCGCGGGCCCGCGCGGCGGGCAGTCCGCCGATCAGCACCGCACCCCCGGTGACCGCGGCCGGGTTGGGCAGCAGCACGTTCCCCGGCCCCAGGGCCGCGTGCGGCGGTACCGGGCAGACGTGCAGGCTGCCCACCACGGCGGCGGGCCGCCCGCCGATCAGCACCGTCGCCACCCGCGCGGCGGTGCCGGGCGGCGGGGTGGCGATCCGGCCACCGTGGTTGGTGGGGTCACCGGTACGGGCTGCGGCTGGCATCGGGGGCTCCTCGGGGAGAAGGGGGAGAGTGGGACGGGCGATGACGTCGAGTCAGTTGATCCGGACGAGGCGGGCCTTGAGGACGGCGAGCAGGCCGCCGTCGACGGAGACGTCCGCCGTCCCGGACACCTGGACCGACCGGCCGCCGATGCTGACCCCGGCCGTGCCGTCGATGTCCACCTGCCGGCCGGTCACCTTCACGGTGCCCTGCCGGGCGTCGAGCGTGATGCCGTCCCGGTCCAGCAGGACGGAGGTCAGCGGACGGTTCCGTCCCGCGTACACGGTGAGCTCGATCCGGTTCAGGCGGTCGTCCAGGCGGACCTCCAGCCGCTCGTCCCCGGTCACCAGCCGCAGCCCGGAGGGGCCCGGCGCCGGCGCGTCCAGCAGCTCCACGCGGTGGCCCGAACGGGAGGCCACCGAACGGCGGTTGACCTTGCCGCTGGTCGCGTCGACCAGCGGCACCTCGTGCGGCGGAGGCTTGTCGACCCCGTTGTAGAGCCCGCCGATCACGTACGGACTGTCCAGCAGGCCCTGCTCGAACCCGACCAGCACCTCGTCGTTGACCTCGGGGCTCACCACGCCGCCACCGCCCTTGCCGCCCCACTGGACGGTGCGCACCCAGTCGGTGACGTACGTGTCGTCCAGCCAGGGGAACGTCAGGCGCACCGCGCCGCGTTCGGAGCCGTTCGGCTCGCGCACGTCCGTCACCACGCCGATCGCCAGGCCGGGGATGCGCGGGCCGCGCCCCGGCGCGTCGGCGCCGGTCATCAGACCGGGCAGGGAGCGGTCCGGGCCGGCGCCGACCCACACGGTGGTGCGGTAGCCGCCGTGCGGCTCCAGCACGTGCTGCACGGCCGTTGCCGTGTACCGGCCGGAGAACGCCGGCCCCACGTTGCCCAGCGCCACCGGTTTGCCCGCCCGCAGCAGCGGATTGCCCTCGGCCACCGCCTCCAGGTCGCCGAAGCCGGCGCTCACCCGGGCCGCCGCCGCGCGGGCGACCGCCGCCGTCTCCGCCTGCGTCCGGTAGGGGGTGTCGGTGACGGCCACGGCCGACGCCCCGAACCGGGCGGCCGACCCGGGAGCGAGCCCCGGCACCACGGTGTCGCTGACCACGGACGGCTGCTCGGCGACCAACGGCCGCTTCGTGGCGACGTCCCAGCCGCGCACCCGCACCTTCGAGGCGCCGTCGGCGGCCGACAGCGCGGCCCGCAGCGCCAGCAGGTTGCGCCCGTACTCCAGGACCATCGGGTCGAGCACGGCCGACGTCGAGGGGGAGGGCGCCCCGGACGCCTTCGCAGGCCTGGTGAACTGGAGCAGCCCCTTGTCGTCGACGCG
Organism: Kitasatospora sp. NPDC003701; assembly: GCF_053587085.1. Taxonomy (NCBI): domain Bacteria; kingdom Bacillati; phylum Actinomycetota; class Actinomycetes; order Kitasatosporales; family Streptomycetaceae; genus Kitasatospora; species Kitasatospora sp. NPDC003701. Next base: position 106,131 of record NZ_JBSFNM010000014.1, on the reverse strand, counting down.
CACCCGCGCACCGCTCTCGCCCGCGAGGAACTGCAGGAAGTCCCAGTCGGAGACGTTCGCCTGGGACAGCTGCCGGTACGTCACCGGCGCGGCCTCCACCCTCCCGACGGCCAGGCCGGCGCCCGCAGCCACCTTGCGGACGATGTCCGCGGCCGTCATGTTCCGGTACGCGACGACCTTGCGGCCGCGCTGGAGCCGGTGGGCCTTGGAGTAGGCGCGGACGACGGTGAACGACCCGGTGCCGTCCCGGTCGATCTCCAGGGCCGTGACCTCCCCGTCGAACAGCCGCTCCCGTGCCTGCCCCTTCGCCGTCGTCACCGACACGCGCAGCGGGGAGCCGATGGTGATGCCGGTGGCGCGCAGGAACTCGTGGTCGGGGTCGCGGTAGGTGAGCACGGCGGCGTCCGGCAGGCTCACGCTCTCGTCGACCACGCAGCTGACCAGCTGCGCCGCCCAGACCTGCGGCAGCTCGCCGGGGGCCTCCACGATCGGGTCGGCCGCGAAGGACCTGCCCCCGGAATCGAACCCGCTCACCGTTCCCCCTCGCCGCTGCCGTTGCCGAACCCGTTGCCGCTGCTTCGTCCGTCGTCGAGTCCGTCGTCGCGTCCGTTGTCGAAGGCGTGCCCGTCGCCGGTCGCCCGGGTGTGGTCGTCGTCCCGCAGGGCCGGCACCACCAACTCGGTGCCCGGGGCGAGCGCCATCGGGTCGTCGATGCCGTTCGCCTCCGCGATGACCCGCCAGGCCGTCGCGTCGCCGTACTCGCGCCAGGCCAGCATCGCCAGGCTGTCGCCCGCCACCAGGGTGTGCGTGCTGCGCGCGGTGCGCGCGCCCGACGTCGGGTTCTGGCCGGGCGGTTCGACGCTCGCCTCCTCGATGGACAGCGAGCAGGTCGCCCGCAACGGCGTGCCGTCCACGTCGAAGAGCGTGTACGAGACCGACAGGTTCGACAGCACCCCGTCGAACGAGGTGGTTCGCGCGCTGCCCCACTCGAAGCGCACCCAGGGGCTCGCCGGCTTCTTGCGGCCGAGACTGGCCGGGGTCGGCACGCACGCCTTCATCAGCTTCTCGACCGCCTGCTCCACCGAGTCGTCGTGGGTGGCGGTGGCGTCCAGGAAGACCTCCAGGCTCAGGGTGCGCGGGCCGCTGCCCACGAACTCGGGCAGCGCCGACTGCCCCGCCATCCGGGACGGGGACCGTCGCCACTCGGTGGTCTTGCCCAGGTGCAGGGTCGAGGGGTTGAACTGGAGGTCGAGCCGGGCGATCGTCCCGCCGGGCTTGGCCCCGACCGAGGCCGGGGGCTCTTTCAGGGTGAGCTGGGCCCTGGCGCGGCTGGCGCGTGCCGAGAAGGCCATGGCGTGGCTTCCTTCCGGAGCGGGAGTACGGCGGGTCGTCGGACGGGGCGGTGGCGGGACGGATGCTCCTGCGGATGTCAGGCGGGGAGCAGTCCCGCGTGGGCGATCTCCAGGGTCTCCACCGCGGCCGCGGAGTTGGCGGGGTCGAAGGACGGACCCTGCCAGCGGACCGGGACGATCCCGAAGACCTGCCAGCTGATGATCCGGCTCAGATCGGGCCGCAGGGCCACGATCTCGCCGTCCTTCGGTTCGACCCGCCGCAGCGTCTCGTCCAGCCAGCGGCCGATCTTCACCGTGTCGGCGGTGACCGGCCGGGTGAAGGTGATGTTCGACCAGGTCACGCGACCCGGGAGCTGCCAGGTGAAGCCGTTGTTGCCGCCCTCGGCGTAGCTCTCCATCTCGACCTCGGCGCCCATGCCGGAGCAGGTGTGGAAGGCGCCCAGGTCGTTGCCGCCGATCGCCAGCCGGAAGAACACGCTGGTCGCGAAGATGTTGTCCGTCATCGGTCCGTCGTCCGTTTCTCGTTCGTGCGGGTGCTCAGCGGCGGCCGTCGAAGGTCCTGCCCGCGCGGTCCCGGCCGCGCCGCAGCTCGGCGCGCAGCAGGCGGGCGACCGGGTCGAGCAGGCGGCGTGCCAGGTCGTCCAGGTCGAGGTCGCCGCCCTGTGCTCCGGCGTCACGCGGACCTCCGCCGGTCCGGTCGGAGGCGGTGACCCGCTGGTCCGGGGCGGTGGTGCGCGGGGCGGTGGCGGTGGTGGTGGCCGGGGTGGTGGTGCGCGCGGCGGTGGCGGTGGTGGTGGCCGGGACGGTGCCCCGGCTGCTGCCGGTGTCGCGTTGCACGGGGAACGGGGGCGGGGTCGGGGGCGCCACCGGAGGGACTCCCGGCGTGCCGCCGGGGTCCGGCGTCCTGGACCGCACCAGCGGCACCACGGGTACGGGCCCCGCCGAGGACTTGGCCCGGGAGGGCTGGACCACCAGCGGTGGCGCGTGCGGGGCGGTCACGGGCAGCGGACCGGACGGGCGCCCGGGGCCGGCGGTCCGGAGGGCTTCGGGTCCGCGAAGGGGTTCGGACGGGCGAAGGGGGCCGGACGCGGACACCGGCTGCGGGCCGGGGGAGCCGGCCGCCCGCTGGACGCCCTGCGGCGCGGCGGTGGAGGGCGGGGCGGTCCAGCGTGCCGCGACCACGGGGCGGCTCACCGCGCGGGCGGCGGTGACGGGGGCCGTCGCGCTCCCCATGTCCGGGCCGCTGCCGAGGGCCAGGGGCCGCGCGGCGAGCAGCTGGACGCTGCGCTGCGGAGCGGCCGGTGCCCGGCCCGGGGCCCCGGCCCGACCGGCGAGGACGAGCGGGACGGCCCCGCTCGTCCGGGCCCCTGCGGGTGGCGCGGGCACTCCTGCGCGACCGCCGTGCCGGGCCGCGGTGGCCGGGGACGGGGCAGCTGGTGACGGGGGAGCTGGTGACGGGGGAGCCGGTGACGGGGCCGGGGCTGCGGGGTGCTGTCCCGCTCCCCGCACGGGCCCGGGTACGGGCATGCGCTGGACGGTGGACGGGGCCGCGGGGTGGTTGGCGGTCGGTGGCATCGCGGGCAGCGGGGCCCCCAACCCGGCGCGCGGACGTCGCGCGGGCCGCCCGGGGCCGCCCTCGGCAGCCGGAGCCTCCGGCTGCCGCTGCACGACCGGCAGGGCCGGCCCCGAGGGCGCGGCCGCGAAGGGGGGTTCACCGGCCCGCGCCCGGACAGCCGCGCCGGTACCCAAGGGTGCTGCGGTGGCGGGGAGTTCGGCCAGCGGCGGACCGAGGGTCGGCCGGCCGGCCGCGCGTTGCACGGGGGTGTCGGCTGGGGTCTCCGTGGGGTGCTGGACGATCGGCATGGCTGGTGTGGGAGGGGTGGGCTCTGCGCCCAAGGGCGTTGGTGTGGTGGGGAGTTCGGTCGTCGGTGCGCCGAGGGTCGGCCGACCGGTCGCGCGTTGCACGGGGGTGTCGGCTGCGGTCTCCGTGGGGTGCTGGAGGATCGGCATGGCTGGTGTGGGAGGGGTGGGCTCTGCTCCCAAGGGCGTTGGTGTGGTGGGGAGTTCGGTCGTCGGTGCGCCGAGGGTGGGGTGATCGGCGGCGCGTTGCACGGGGGTGTCGGCTGCGGTCTCCGCCCGGCGCCGGAGCGGGGGCGTGGCTGGTGCGGGGGTGGCGGCTTCCGTTGCCAAGGGCCCGGTGGGAGGCGAGGGTTCGGACACCGAAGCGCCCGGGGCAGGACGGTCGGCCGCGCGTTGCACGGGAGCCGCGTCCGCGCCCCGCGCGGGTGTGCCGGGCCGGCCGGGGAGGGTCTCCGCCTGCCGCTGGACGACGGGCATGGCCGGTGCCGGAGCGGGGGCGGGGGCGGGGCCGACCGCGTCCGAGGGTGTGGCGGGCGCCGGGACTTCGGTCGGCGGGGTGCCGAGAGGGGGCGCCTGGTCGGCGGCCCGCTGTAGGGGTGCGTCGGGGGAGGGGCCGCCGCTGTGTACCGGGGGGACGGCGGGGCGCACGGCGGGCACCCGGCGCCTGGGTGTGGCGGGCACCCGGGCGGCGGTCAGTGACCGGCCGACAGGGCGCGTCCGCACCACGGCGTGCGTCGCTTCGGCGCGGTCCGTCGGAGCCCCTTCGCCGGGGTGGCCGGGACGGGTGCCGGTGGCGGCGGGCGCCTCCCGGTCCGGTCGGCGGCCGGTGGCGGCGGGGAGGGACCCGGGTCCGGTGGCGGTCCGCTGCACGGGCCGGCCGGCGGGGGCCGCCCCGGGAGCGCCCTCGCCGGAGGTGCCGGGGACCACCGCGATGCGGCGGACCAGCGGGAGCCGTGCGGGCGCCGGCGTACGGCCGCCCCTGGCCGGGGCCGCGGTTGGGCCTGCGGCGGTCGCTGCGGCGGTCGCTTCGGCCCGCTGGACGACGGGAGCGGCGTCCGAGCTGAGCGCGTCCGCGCCGAGAACCGCCGCGGACTGCGCGGGCGGGCGGCCACGGGTGCCGGGCGTACTGACCGCCGCCCCGGCCCCCGAGGGTGTCTCCCGCCCGCCGCCGGACCGTCCCGGCCGCTCGCCGGCCTCGTCGGCCCGCGAGCGGCCGGTGCCGGCCCTGACCACGGGCGCGGCCTGTGCGGACACCGGAGCGCCCTTCGCCGAAGCACGCGTACCCGGCACGCGCGCACCCGACCCACCCGGCCGCGGCCGGCCGGTGGCCTGCGCGCCCGATGCGGGAGGCGCCTCCGGCTGCGGTGCCCCCGCCCCCGGCGCGGTGTCCGCCCCCGTCCCCGCCCCCGGAGCGGTGTCCGGGTCGAACGGGCGCAGCGCCCTGAGCAGCAGCGGGCCGCCGCCGCTGTGGGTGGGGTGCGCGGTGGCGGGGCGGGTGATGCCGTGGACGAGGCCGGTCGGGGCGGTCGGCAGCAGGGCGTGGGCGAGGCCGGTGTCGAAGGACGGATCGCGCCAGGCGGCCAGCCCGTCCCGGAAGGCGAGTCCGTCACTGACGCCCATCGGCGCCCGGGACACGGTGAGGAGGGGTGGCGCGGTGCGGCGCCAGCCGCCGTCCCAGTCCGCAGGCACGCCCGGGCCCCGGTCGGCGGTGGCCTCCCGGACCGCACCCGCCGTACCCGCCGCGCCCGTGCCCGCCGTACCCGCCGCGCCCGCACCCGCGCCCCCCGCGGGGCCGGCGTCCGGCACGGCGGCGCGCCGGCGCACCCTGTCCCGCCATGCCATCTGCTCAACCTCCTTCATTCATACGGGAGTTGATCTGAGCGATCTCGCTGACCCACTGCCGGCGTTCGTCATGGGTCAGGTCGAGGATCTCGTCGCGTTGCCAGTGGAAGTGGTAGGCGATGTACGCGATCTCCTCCCTGAGCCGGGGGAGCGCGTACGTCACGATTCCCCCAGGCGCCCACCGGAGAGGTCGACCTCGAAGCCGCCCTCGCAGTGCGGGCAGGTGACCGCCGCGCGGGTGTGGCCCTCGCTGTTGACGCGCCGGTAGAAGTCCTGGAGGAACGCGACGTCGGTCGCGTACATCCGCTCCACGACACCGGCGTGCACGTCGGTGACGGTGCCGAGCCGGGTGATGACCTGGCTGAGCAGCACCACGCTCAGGTACGCCGGGTTCTCCTTGACCCGCAGGTCGATCTGGGGCCGCAGCTCGTCGCGGGCGGTGGCCAGGCGCATCGAGCCGTGCCGGTGCAGGGTGCCCGCCTCGTCCACGTACCCGCGCGGCAGTTCGAACTCGAACTCGGTGCGCAGCGCGTGCTCCTCGCGCCGTGCCGGAGCGCCGGCGGAGGGTGCCGTCGGCGGTGCCGGTGCCGGGGCGGGCGCCGTGGCCTGGAGGATCTCCTCCAGGCTGCCCGCCGTCACGGTGCGTCGCCTCATTCGACGACGATCTCCTCGAACACGATGGTCACGGACTCGGTGGCCGCGGCGGACTCGCCGGCCTTGAGGGAGGGGCCCTCCCATTTGGAGGCCCAGCCGTTCATCAGCTGGATGCGCCGGACGGTCTCGCCCGTGGAGTCCTTGATCTCGATGGTGAGGTTCTGCCGAGCGGTGTCGACGGCCCCGTTGTTCAGGGTCTCCTTGATCCACGTGGTGAACTCGCTGCTCTTGTCGAGTCCCCGGGTGATCGTGACCTCGCCGGCCTGGCGGGCGCCGGGCTGCTTGCGGATGATCTGCTTGCCGTCCTTGCTGACCTGCCGGACCTCGACCACCTCCTCCTCGACGGTCAGGCCGCTGATCTCCTGGATCGACTCGACCAGGTAGCCACCGAGCTGCACGCCGAAGATATGGGTGGAAAGAGCATCGCCCTCTGCCATGACTGTCTGTCACCTTTCCTTGCTGCTCGTCCCGGTGGTCCCGGGACCGCCGGACCTGCGGGTCACTCGTCGATGAGGCTGGTGCTGTCGGAGAACTGCGCCAGCCGGAACACCACGAACTCGGCCGGCTTGACCGGCGCCACGCCGATCTCGCAGATCACGCGGCCCTGGTCGATCGATTCCTGCGGGTTGTTGTCCCGGTCGCACTTGACGTAGAACGCCTCCGCGGCCGTCCGCCCGAACAGCGCGCCGCCCCGCCACTCCTCGGTGAGGAACGCGGTGACGTTGCGCCGGATGCTCGACCAGAGCCGGTCGTCGTTCGGCTCGAAGACCACCCACTGGGTGCCCAGGAGGATGGACTCCTCCAGGTAGTTGAAGAGGCGGCGCACGTTCAGGTAGCGCCAGGCCGGATCGGAGGAGAGGGTGCGGGCGCCCCAGATCCGGATGCCCCGGCCGGGGAAGGCCCGGACGCAGTTCACCCCGATCGGGTTGAGCAGGTCCTGCTCGCCCTTGCTCAGGCGCAGTTCCAGGTCGACCGCGCCGCGGATCACCTCGTTGGCGGGCGCCTTGTGCACCCCGCGCTCGGCGTCGCTGCGGGCCCACACGCCGGCGATGTGGCCGCTCGGCGGGACGGTGGTGTTGCGCCCGGCGGCCGGGTCGAAGACCCGGATCCACGGGTAGTAGAGGGTGGCGTAGCGGGAGTCGTAGCCCGCCTCGTCGTTGCGCCAGGTCCGCACCTGCTGCGCGGAGAGGCCGGGCGGGCTGTCCAGGACGGCGACCCGGTCGCCCATCTGCTCGCAGTGCGAGATCACGGCGAGCTGGACGGTGCGCACGCCCTCGGCGTCGATGTCACCGCGCTGGTGGGAGCCCATCAGGTCGGGCACCGCGACCATGGTGATCTCGTCGATGGTCTCCAGGCCGCCGAGCCCGGTGCGGGCCGCCGCGTCGCCGACGTACTCGGCCGGGTCGAGCCGGGCCGCCGCGCCCTGGCCGGCGGCCGGGGCGGGCACGGCGGCGGGGGCGTCGGGCAGGGCCGCGATCTGGTTCGCGGGCCGGCCCTGGGCGGTGCCGCGCTGCTCGGTGACCTCGATCAGCGCCGAGCCGCGGGCCTGGGTGACGAGGTAGCCCTTGACGTTCCGGCGGGCCGACGCCTCGAAGCTCTCGACCACCGCCCCGTCGCGGTGGACCAGCAGCCTGAAGCGGTCCTCGGGCGGGTTCTCGCCGTCCGCGTCGGCGATCTCCACCGAGACGCCGGTGACGCCGGGCCGGGCCGCGAGCAGGAACCCGCCGAGCTCGACGGGTTCGGCCGCGCGCTGCTCGGGGCCCGCGGCGGCGGCGGGCGCGGAGCTGTCCCGGTCGGAGCCGCCGACCCGGACGACGTACGCGGCGCCGCCGCCGTTGGCGAAGTACCCGTAGACCGCGTGGGGCAGGTAGGCGTCCTCGGTGAACCCGCCGAAGCGCTGGGAGTACTGGTCCCAGCTGGTGACGAGCGTCGGCTCGTGGAACGGTCCGGTCCGGGCGAACCCGACGAACGCGGCGACGGCGGTGCCGACCCCTTCGATCGGGCGGGCACCGGACTGCACCTCCTCCACGTAGACCCCCGGGGTGAGGTACGTCGGCATGCTCGCTCCTTCGTGTCACCGGTCTTCGGTGGACGGTCGTCGGTGGATCTCCGGCCGGGCTCTGGGGACGGCGGACGGCGGAACGCCGTGGACGGACCCGCGTCGCGCGCCGTCGCGCCCCGCCCCCAGCCTTTCCGGCGGGCCGTCGCCGGCGGGAGGGACCGGGGGACCTGCCCGGGGGCAACGGCGCTGCCCTCCCCGGCCCTCCCCGGACCGCCGCGACGACCCGCCCGCCGCGACGACCCTCCGCGCCGGTCCGCCGGCCGCGCCGGCTCAGACCCGCGTGACCTGGGCCACGTACGGTCCGAACTCGCCCTCCAGTACCAGCCGGCCGAGCTTGCGGTACTCCTGCGCGACCGCCGTCACCGTCTGGGCCATCGTCAGCGGTCCGCCCGACTCGGCGGCGAGGTACGCGGCGGTCACCGCGCAGGCCCGGATGGAGCCGCCGGCCAGGTCGAACCGGTCCGCGCAGAACCGGAGGTCGAGGTCGTCGCCCCGGGGCACCCGGTCGCCCAGGCAGCGGTCCCACAGGGCGAGGCGCTGGTCGGCGTCGGGCACCGGGAAGTCCGCGATCACGTCCAGGCGGCGGGTGAAGGCCTCGTCCAGGTTGGCGCGCAGGTTGGTGGTCAGGACGGCGATGCCGTCGAAGGACTCCATCCGCTGGAGCAGGTACGCCGACTCCATGTTGGCGTGCCGGTCGTGGGCGTCCCTGACCTCCGAACGCTTGCCGAAGATCGCGTCCGCCTCGTCGAACAGCAGCACCGCGTTGACGGCGGAGGCCTCGGTGAAGATCCGCTCCAGGTTCTTCTCGGTCTCGCCGACGTACTTGTCGACCACCGTGGAGAGGTCCACCACGTACAGGTCCATGCCCAGGTCGGCGGCCACCACCTCGGCCGACATCGTCTTGCCGGTACCGGACGAACCCGCGAACAGCGCGATCACCCCGCGCCCGCGCCCGCCGCCGGGCCGCATGCCCCACTGCCCGAGCACCTGTTCGCGGTGGCGGGCGCGCACCGCGAGCTCCCGCAGGCTGCGGTGGGTGGGGGCGGGGAGCACCAGGTCGTCCCAGCCCACCGCCGGTTCGACCCGGCGGGCGAGGCGGGCGAGCCCCGCGCCGTTCTGGGCCCGGACGGCCGTGCGCAGGTCGTCGGGGGAGACCGGCCGGCCGTCGAGCGCGGCCGTGCGCACCGCGGTGCCGGCGGCCCTGCGCAGCTGCCCGGCGTCCAGGCGGTGCGCGGCGACGGACCGGGCGAGCGCCTCGGCCCCGTCCTCGCCGTCGCCCTCGTCGCCCCTCGCGCCGTGCTGCTCGCCGGCCCGCTCCAGGGCGTGCCGCCAGCGCGCGACCTGCCGGTCGGGGGCGGGGGCCGCCACCGTCAGGGTGACGGGGGTGTCGGCCGCCCAGGCGGGTTCCCAGCCGCCGCTCCCGTGGGTGAGGAAGGGGAGGCCGCGCAGGGCCTCGCACAGCGTGCGCAGGACCCTGGCCCGCTCGTCGGGCCGGTCGGGCAGCTCCTCCAGCGGCCCCAGGACGACGCCCGCGCCCAGCAGCCGGGCCTCGCGTGCGACGGCCCGGGCGACGCCCGGCACGCCCCGGGGGTCGTGGGACAGCGCCGCCGGATCCAGGGCCAGCGGCGGCAGCCCGCCCGCCTGCAGCGCGGCGACGGCCAGCCCCTCGGGATCGCCGCCCCGGCTGCGCAGGTGGACGTGGCCGGTGCCGCTCCCGGCCGCGGCGGCGGCCCGGCGCAGCTCGGCCGGGTCGACGGCCGGATCACCGGCCGGACGGCGGAGCACACCGGTCAGCAGCGGGTCGGGCGCGGTGTCGCCCAGCAGGTGCGCGGTGACCCGGTCCGGGACGGTCAGCACCCGGGACAGCGGCGGCCGTTCGGGCTCGGTGACCTCCAACAGACCGCCCGCGACGAGCGGCGCGGAGGGAGCCAGCCGGAACCGGGCCGCCGCCGTCCCGCGGTGCCCGCACAGTTCGAGGGCGAGTCCGACGGTGGGCCGGCGGCGCGTCAGGTCGTCGTTGAGGTAGCCGTAGAGCCGCTCGAAGCGGGTGTCGAGGTCCGGGGCCAGGGCCACCAGCAGCAGGTCCAGGTCCAGGGGGGCCAGGGCGAAGCGGGTGGCGAGCACGGCCAGCGGCGAGCCGGGCGGCGGCGCGTCCGGACCGGGCAGGGCGGGCGGAGCGGGCCGGTGTCCCTCGTCCAGGACGCGGGCGACCGCCTCGGGGGTGAGGAACTGGCCGCGGTACGGGTCGTCCGGATCGGGATCGAGCGCGCGCCGGATCGCGACGGCCTCGCGCACCCGCTCCTCGACGACCCGCAGCCGCGTCCACAGATACGGGACCGGGGCCGGGGTCGTCGTCGCGGCTGCGGGTTCCAGGGTCCGCGTCACGGCTGCCGCTCCCCGCGTCGGCGGCGGGCGGGGGCCGGCCCCCGCTCCCGGGAGCCGCCGAAGCCCTCCGGACCGTGCTCGGCCATCTCCGTGTAGCGCAGGCGCCGCGCGGCCCCCGGCTCCTCCGGTGCGGCCCGGGCCGCGGCGCGGACCACGAGGCCCTCGGTGACCGGCGGGGCGACCGCGGTGGTGGCCCCGGCCAGCGGCGCCCTCACCCGCAGCCCCAGCGACGGCTTCAGCTCGCCGCCCAGCGCCGACCACACGTCGGAGGCGGCGGGCGCGTCGAGCCCGGTGCCGCCGCCGTCCAGGCCCACGATGAGGCCGAGTTCGGCGAGCGACCCGGTGAGCAGGCGCGGGGGCAGCGCGTCGGTGGACACCAGACACCTCAGCACCTGGGAGAGCAGCCGGTGTTCGTCCTGCGGCCGGCTCGCCCACGCGGTGACGAGGTACGTCAGCTCGAACCAGCGGGCCGGGGCGCGGCGCGCGGCGAGGAAGCCGTCCGCGTCGTACACCTCGCCCGCGCCGCTGGCGCGCCGGGTGTGGTCCTCGCGGACGTCGTAGAGGAACACGCACACCGTCGGGGCGCTGCGGCGGGCCGCCCAGTCGCGGGTCGGCGCGTCGAACACCACGTCGACGCCCGACGCGTCCAGGCCGGACTCCGCGAGCAGCCGGCGCAGCCCCTCGTCGACCTCGTGGATCATCGGCGGATCATCTCGTTGGGCGGCTGGACCGTGCCGCTGACCACCAGGAAGTCGGTCCGCACCGGGGAGAAGCCGGGGCCGTTCGCGATGATGACCCGGGGGCCGGTCCGATCCTTGGCGAGGATCAGCAGCTGGCCGATGAACCGGCCGTCCGGCCCGGGGACGGTCGGCGCCGCCGCGGCCGTGATGCCCGGCTGCCAGGTGAACCGCACCGGCGCGCCGGGCGGGAAGTCCTCACCGCGTACCGAGGTGACGAAACCGGGCTTGCCGATCGGCGGGACCGCGACGATGCGCGGCTGGAGGATCCGCAGCTGCTGACGGGCTTCGTTGTCCCCGGGGTCGGCGTCCGTGCCGGTGGTGGTCAGGGAGCCGGTCACCAGGCCGGTGAGGGCCTGATCGGGGCTGAGGACGACCTGGACGACGGTCCGCGCGCCCGGGGCGAGGTCGGGCAGCGCGCACACCCAGTCCCGGTCGCAGCCCGGCGGCGGCCCGTCGTGGGGCACGCCCGCGGGCAGGCCGACGCGCAGCCGCAGGCCGGTGGCCAGCCCTTCGCGGCCGTTGCGAACGGTGTAGGTGAGGACCACGCGACCACCCACGTAGCCGGGGTTCGGCTGCGCCGTGAGGCTCAGCCCGGGGCCGGCCGGCGGCGCGGGCGGCAGCGGCGGGGGCGTGCCGACCGGCGACGGGGCCGGCGGAGCGGGGGCGGGTGCCGGGGCCGGCGGCGGTGCCGGGGTCGACGGCGGATCCGCCGTCGGTGTCGGGGTCGGGGTCGGGGTCGCCGTCGGGGTGGGACCGGGCGTCGGCGGGGTCGCCGGGCGCACCGGCACCACGGTCCGGCCGGTGTTGTCGCTGGGACGGGGGTCGAGGACGGCACCGGTGACCGACCAGTCCAGGGGCTGGTCGCCGGGCTCGACCCCGGTGACGGTGACCGTGACCGGCACGGTGGCGCCCGGGCGCACCACGCCCAGGGCGCAGACCAGCGCCGCCGCGTCACAGGTGGCGCCGGGCGCGGCGAGGCCCGTGACGGTCACCCCGGCCGGGGGCGCGACGGTCAGCCTGGTCCCGGGCGAGGCGGCCGGGCCGTGGTTGACGACGTCCACCCGGACGGTCCCGGAGTCGCCGACGGTGAGCGGTGCGGCCGTACCGGGCGCCTGGACCGCGAGGTCCACGGACTGCTGGACGCCCGGTTCCTTCTGGCGGCCCGGCAGCCCGGCGGTGAGCGGGGTGCGGGCCCCGGAGACCGCGTCCACCAGGGACAGCTTCTCCGGGCTGTTGGCGGCCAGGGCGGCCCGGGAGCTGATCACCAGCGTCCTGCCGTCGGAGCTCCAGGCGGCGTCGCGGGGCTGGAAGGGCCCGGTGGTGGTGGTGTCGGGCAGCTCCCGGCCGCAGGCCCCCGGCCGGTCGCGGGCCGCGTCCGGCAGCAGCACCCGGCAGCCGCCGCCCGCCGCGGCGACCAGCAGGATCCCGTTGCGCTCGTCGACCCGGCCGGCGCCGTTCTTGCGGTTGAAGGCGATGGTGGCGCCGTCCGGTGAGAACGCCGGGCTGTCGTCGACGACCTCGCAGGCGCCGGGGCAGTGGGCGGCACTCAGGTCGCGCTGCCGGTCCAGGTGGTCCACGGGCACGGTCCACACGTGCTTGTTGCCCCCGCCGCCGTTGATCACCTGGTTGCGGGTGAACGCCAGGGTCGAGCCGTCGGAGGACCAGGTGGGCTGGGCGTCGCCGCCCTGGGGCTGCCCCGCGGGCGGGACGATCCCGCCCCGGAGCGCGCCGGTGGCGGCGTCCGCGATCAGGATCCGCCCGGGACCGGAGGCCCCGCCGACCCCGCCGGGGGAGGTCCGGGTGAAGGCCAGGTACCGGCCGTCCGGGGAGAAGGTCGGATCGGTGTCCCAGTCCCTGGGCCCGCGGCCCGCCAGCGGGAGCGCCGTCGGGCCGGAGCCGTCGGCGTCCGCGATCCAGATCCGTTCGATCCGCCCGGCCGGCAGATCCGGTCCGGCCGGCGCGTCCTCGAAGCGGGTCACCACGATCCGGCGGCCGTCGGGCGTGTAGTTCTGGCGCTCGGTCCACGGGTCGTACCCGGCGGCGGGCCGGAACAGCGGGTCCTTCGTCGGATCGGTCTCGGTGTCGGCCGCCGGGTCCTCCTTGAGGACGGTCCGGTTGAGGTCACGGGGGTCGGAGCCGTCCGGCCGGACGTCCTGCAGGGTCACCACGTGCGGGCCGTCCGCCGAGACGCGTTCGACGACCGCGCCACCGCCCTGGAGCGGGCCGAGCCAGGTGGCCGGTCCGACCTCGCGGTCCTCGCTGAGCACCACCTTCGGTTCGTCCTCCGAGAGCGCTTTCACCCGGAAGACGTGGTCCCAGTCGCCCTCACAGCTACAGGTCCGGTCGGGGCTGAGGAAGAGCAGGTCGTTCCCGTCGGGCAGCCAGGCTGCCCCGTGCGTGCGCCACTGTGCCCGCGGGCCCGCCAGCAGCGGCCCGCCGGTGCGCCCGTCGGTCCACCGCAGCCGGGGCCCGTCCGGTCCGGTGGCGGTGTACGCGATCCGGTCCCGGGTCGCCGGCCCGTCCACCGGGTTCCACACCGGCTCGGTGCCCGCGCCGTCGGCGGGGTCGGAGACCCGGGTGGCGGGCCCGCCCCGCAGCGGCCGGACGTAGACCTGCCGGCCGGCGGCCCGGTCGGCGTCGGAGGAGTACGCCAGCCGCGCGCCGTCGGGCGAGACCGTGGGGTGCTCCTCGTTCGCGGGGGTGTCGGTCAGCCGGGTGAGGCCGGTGCCGTCGGTGCGCACCAGCCACAGGTCGCGCTGGGTGCCGCCGGTCCCGGCGGGCCGGGCCGCGTCGAAGACGACCGACCGGCCGTCCGGCGTCAGTCGCGGGTTCGCCACGTCCAGACCGCTGGTCAGGCGGTGCACCGAGCCGTCGGCGGAGCGCAGGTAGACCTGCGGGGCCGGCTCGTCGCGGCGGCTCGCGAAGACCAGCCGGTCGCCCAGGGCGGCGGGCTGGACGTCGAAGTGCGCCGGGCCCTCGCCGAACAACGGGGGGCTCGTCGTGTCCGTCGCCACCCGGCCGAGGCTCCGGTGGCGGGTACCGGCGTACGCGATCCGGCTCTCCCCGGCATCGGCCGCCGCGGCCCGGTCTCCGGTGCCGGCCGCGGGGGGCCGGTCCCCGGAGCCGCCCGGGCCGGCGGCCGCCGTCACCGCGAGCAGGGGCGCCAGCAGCAGCAGCGCCGCACCGGCCCTGCCCAAGCGGTGTCGCCGACGGCCGGAGCCACCCGTGCCCATCACGGTCCACCTCACAGTCCGGTCCAGCATCCATGTCCGACGTGCCACCCTGCCGTCCCGCGGTCGCGGGGCGGCAGGGCCCCGGGGCCGGGGCCGGGGGAAGCACCGGCTGCGCTTTCGGGCAGCCGGTGCCGGTCCGGTCAGATCAGCCCGTTGCGCAGCGCGTAGCCGACGGCGTGGGAGCGGTTGCGCAACTGGAGCCGGGTGATGACCTCGTGCAGGACGTTCTTGACGGTCCGTTCGGAGTACGAGGTGTTGCGCGCGATCTCCGCGGTGTCCAGGCCCTCCGACACCAGGCGCAGCATGTCCGCCTCGCGCGGGGTCAGCGTGGACAGGGAGACGGCGTGCGGGTCGAGGGCCGACCGCTGCAGGCCGCCGACGTGGTCGAGGAGCTTCGCGAGCAGGTCGCCGGGCAGGACGCCCTCGCCGTTCGCCATCGCCAGGACCAGCCGCAGCAACCGGTCCTGGTCGGCCTCCGCGCGCCGCAGCACCGCGGTGACCCCGCACTCGATGGCGCGCTGCAAGGCGTCACCCGAGTCGAAGGTGCCGACCACGAGCCCGGTGCGGGTGGCGGAGTTGTGGCGCAGCCGGTACAGCAGGGCGGTCGTCTCGTCGTCCACGCTGTCCACGGCGACGAGCGAGACCCGCGCCCCGTGTGCGTCGGCGTCGTCGACCAGTTCCACCTCGGGCCGCTGGCGCAGCTGTTGGACGATCCCGACGTGCAGGACCGGGTCCGAGGCGTACACGGCCACGGTGATCCGTCCGCCGGGCTCGCCGGCCGCCGCGTCGTGCGCGGCCCGGGCGTGGGCCGGGCTGTGGGCCGGGGCGCGGCCCTGGGGCGGGACGGTCGGCCGCGTGGCGCCGGTGCCGGACGGGTGGACGGTGCCGATGAGGTCGGTGTGGAGCATGAGGCGTACCTGTTCCGTGATGCGTATGAGGGGAGTACTGCGGGATCCAAAGGCAACAAAGCGTCTGGGCGGGGGAGTTGGGAGGAGTTCGCGGGGGGCATCGCGGCTGCCCGGGGCCTTGCCCCCGCGTCCGTGGAGGCGGGCGGGGGAGCGGCGTAGCGTCGCGGCGTGACGACCCCAGCAGCCACTCCCAGCCCCGGCGCGCCCGGCCTCGACATCCCGTCGGTGACGGTGACGCCGGGCGGTACCGCGACCACCAGCCTGACCGTTCGCAACGACGGCGACATCGTCGAGGCGTACCGCCTGGAAGTCGTCGGTGACTGCGCCGCCTGGACGACCGTCGAGCCCGACCGCGTCTCCCTCTACCCCGGCACCTCGGAAACGGTGACCATCCGCCTGGCGCCCCCGCGTTCGCCGCGGGTGCGGGCGGGTGAGGTGCCCCTGGCCGTACGGGTCCTGCCCGCCGAGCACCCCGAGGCGGTCAAGGTCCCCGAGACCACCGTGCGGGTCGAGGGATTCCGGCAGCTGCGGGCCGAGAGCGCTCCCAAGCGCCGCCGCGGCTGGCTGCGCGGACGCTACCGCCTCGCCGTCCACAACGAGGGCAACCGCCCCGTCCAGGTGGGATTCACCCCGGCCCAGCCCGGTGAGGACCTGAAGTTCGACCTCCGCCCCGCGGCTCCGAAGCTGGAGCCGGGCGAGTCGGCGGAGGTGGCGCTGCGGGTCCGCGCCGGGAAGCCCGTGTGGTTCGGGAAGCCGGCCACTTGGCCGTTCACCGTCACCGTGGCGGAGACGGTGGCGGAGACCGGGGGGAAGGCCGGGGCCAGGGCCGACGACGCCGGTGAGGACGACCGGGAGCGACCGCGGCCGGAGGCCGAGTTCGTCCAGATACCGGTCTTCCCGACCTGGCTGCTGGCGGTCCTGGCGGCGCTCCTCGCGCTGCTGCTGGCCTGGTTCCTGCTGGTGCGTCCCGCCGTGCGCAGCACCGCGAGGGAGGCCGCCGACCAGGCGGTCCAGCAGCAGTCGACCCCCACCGCGGCGGCGGCCGGCGGCCGGACCCCGGCGGCGGGCCCCGGGCAGCCGGGCTCCGGGGCCGGGAGCACCCCGCCCGGGGTGGGCGCGGGCGGTACCGACACGGGAACGGGCACCGGAACGGGCGGCGACACCCGGACCGGATCGGGGGGCGGGCAGCAGAGTTCGGCCACCGTCGACCTGACGACGGCCGGCGGGGAGACCAAGGTCGGCACCTACGTCGTGCCCGTGGGCAAGACGTTCGGTATCACGGACATCGTCGTCGCCAACTTCCAGGGCGACGAGGGCGTCGTGACGATCGGTTTCGGCGATCGCAAGATCACGACGATCGCGCTGGAGACGTTCCGTAACCAGGACTACCACTGGGTCACCCCCATCAGGATCACTGAGAACCAGACCGTGACGGTCCAGGTGACCTGTGCGAAGCCGGGCACTCCGGCCACCGGCGTGCAGGCCCAGGAGTGCCACGAGGTCCTCAACGTGAGCGGTGTGTTGAGCGACCTCAGGTGAACTGATGTCACACGCATCGTCTGTCAGGTTGTCCCGTGAGCAAAGGGGAGCCTGTGTCGTCCCGGCTGAAAACCGACGGTTCGGAGGCCGGGAAGGCACCCTGCTCGTGACTGTACATTCTCATTCCGGCGGCCCTGGGCAGCTCCGGCCCTGCGTTCGAATGTTTACCTGACGGTCATTCAAATACGGCTGAATCCGATCCCTCCCGGCGCCCGCCCGACCGTTCGGACGCCGACGGGGCAGGACAGCGGCCGTCCCGGGAGTGTCGGCGAGCACCGAGGGCCGGCCCGCGTCACGGGCCGGCCCTCGTCGGATGCCGGTGCGCGTCACGAACCGGTGCGCGTCACGAACCGGTGCGGGTGCGGGCCGAGTCGCCGGCCAGCGACCGGTCGTGCCGGTACGCCTCCTCCGCCCAGGCCGCGAGGTCCCGCAGCTCGGCCTTGAGCTCGTCCCAGGTCTTCATCAGGGAGCCCATGGTCCGGATCTCGAAGGGGACCATCATGGCGCCCTCCTCCTCGTGCGGGGCGATCTGGTTCATGCCGCCGAAGACGCTCTGCTGAGGGATCTGGGGGACGCCCTTCAGCGTCGACTCGGCGAAGGAGAGGAGGGACACCGGGAGGCCGTCGATCTCCCGGGTGGCCTCGTCGCGGAACTCCAGGTTCGCGCTGCCGTCGCCGGGATCCTCCTGGAACTGTGCGAGCAGGTCGACGATCGCCTCGCTGTCGGCCGACAGGAAGTCCTGGAACCCGGGGTCGAGGAGCGCGCGGACGTCCGTGAGCTGCGAGCGGGACAGCACGACCGTCAGGTTCTTGATCTGGCCCTGGTCCTGGTCCTGCGCGAGGTAGTCGGCCATGGCCGCGACCTGCATGAAGAACAGCTGGCTGTAGCCGTCCAGGGCGTCCGTCTCCAGCCGCTTGCGCTTGCGCGCCGACCCCTGACCCTGCTCGTACCGGGCCACGACCTGCTCGGCGAACGTCTTCGACTGCGAGAGCCGGAACCGGGCGCGGGGGAGCGGCGCCCCCGGGGCCTGGGGGGCGGCCTCCCGGAGGTGGTCGAAGAACATCGGCATCCCGGCCAGCGGCACGCCGACCGAGTAGTGGACGAACAGCCCGTCGCCCATGCCCGGGGCGCCGGCGTAGTCCGGGAAGTCGAGGTCCGGGGCGATCCGGGCGTCCTGCCCCGCGGGCAGGATCGCCAGCTCCAGGCCCATGCCCGCCAGCGGGGTCTTCCCGGTCTGCCGGTAGAACGCCTCGCGCACCGCCCTGATCTCGTCGACCAGCTGTTCGAGGGCGGCCGGCCCGGACTCGCTGCCGGTGCCGACGACCGCGACCGCCCCGGTCACGAACTCCAGGTTCGAGTAGGCGGCGCCGTCGTTCAACGACCGCGAGTCGGAGACCAGCTTGAAGTCGCCCGCGGTGCTCTCGGCCAGGTCGGTGTCGCCCTCGTACTTCTCGCCCCTGGCGTTCTCGACGGGCATGTCGATCTCCGTCTCGAACCCCAGCTTCCGCTGCACGGCGGGCTCGGCGGCCCCCGCGGCGTGGCCCGGCTCCGCCCGCTGGACCGCCTCCGGCCGGCCGGCCGGCCGCGCCATCACCCGTCGGGCGTTGGCCTCGGCCTCGCGCTCGAAGGAGTCACCGGGATCGCTGACCCGCAGGCCGTCCCCCCGGTCGGTACCGGCGACGGTCCCCTTCCGCTGCTGGATCACATGGGTCAGCTCGTGTGCGAGGGTGTGCCGGTCGCCGCCCCCGTGCCCGATGACGACGTCCCTGCCGGACGTGTAGGCCCGCGCACCGATCTCGGCGGCGGACCGCTGGGCGGCCGCGCCGGTGTGCAGCCGCACATCCGAGAAGTCCGCCCCGAGCCGGCTCTCCATCTCCTCGCGCACCTGCCCCTGGAGCGGCCGCCCGGCCCCCCGCAGCACCTCGTGCACACCGGACCGCTGGACGGGGTCCGAGTCCTGTTCTCCGCGCCCGCCCCGCGCCATCCGGGCCACGACCGCGTTGCCGAGGCTCCGCTGCAGCTCACGAGCCTGCTCCGGGGACATCGCCCCCGTCACGGGCCCGCCCACCCGCGCCTCCCGGGCCTTGCGGTCACCTCCGCCGACCCGCTCGCCGCCGTTCCCCCTGCGATCGTCCGCCCTCGCGCGCACTGGTCCTCCCGGTCGCCTGCCGCTGCCTTGCCCTCTTCTCCCTACACCGCCGGCACCTGCCGCTCCCATTCCCGAAAGTGCACCCCCGGGGCCGGGCTCCTGCCCGACCCGGGTGATCTCGGTGCACGGGTTGCCGCAGCGGTGGCTCGGGCGTACCGGCGGTGGCGGGTGCGGTCGAGGGGGGACGTGTTGCCGCCGGCGGCCCCGGCGGAAGGCCAGGAGGGGATGCTCCCGCGCAGTTCCTCCCGGCTCGCGCGGGGCCTGTACGGCCGCCGGGGCGCAGGAGGTCGCATCCGTGCGGTGCGGGGCACGCGCAGGTGCCGCGGCGAGAGCAGGGCCGCGTCGTACGGCGCGATCGCCGACAGGATCGAGGCAGCATGACTGATCCCCCCTCGCCTTCATGGACATGCCATGAAGGCGAGGGGGGATCACCCCGCGTCGCGATCGATCCACGGTTCGGGCACCGCGGCGGAGGACGTACCCGCCCCACCGGCACGAGCGGACGGCGTGGCCGGAACGGGCCTCAGGCCTCGCTGCCTACGAGCAGGGTGAACAGGGGCGCCAGGCCGGAGTCGCGGACCGAACTCGCCAGCGGGGCGAGCTCCGCGCAGATCGTGTCCACGCCCTCCTCGCCCAGCACGGACAGGCCCCCCGACCAGGCCAGCTCGTCCGTCTGCTGCTCCACCTTGTCGCGCAGTTCCCGGCCCGCGCTGGTGAGGGCACCGGAATCGGCGTCCAGCAGGCCGCGGGCGACCAGCGTTTCGGCCGCCCCGGACCACTCCTCCGGTGTCCAGCCCCGCAGCTCGCGCATCATCTCGTGCTGACCGAGCTCCGCGACGAGCATGTGATGGGACTGGAGCCCGGTGACGCCGGCGGTGACCCAGGCGGCCATGTGCCCGTCGAAGCGATGTTCCCGTACCGTGCTGGCGAGTTGCCACAGTGCCGCGACCGGGTCGTCCGGGAGCGGGAGAGCGGCGTTGGCGGCACCGAGCGGGCGTCCGGTCGTCTCGAGCGCCGACGGCAGCCCGGCCAGCCGCGCGACCAGTGGCCCGGCGATCTCGTCGGTGACGCCGGCCTCCCGGAGCAGCTCGCCCGCAAGGGCGTTCCGGCGCTCGACGCACGTCGCCGGAGGCACCAGCGCCCACGCGGCGGGGATGGCCTTGCCCACCATCTCCGGCGCGTAGCCGCCGAACGCGGCGACCACCGTCGCGGCGTCCACCGCGCCGAGCGGCGCCGAGCGGAAGGCGATCAAGGTCATCCAGAATCCCCGGAGGCCGAGTTCCGCCCCGACGGCCCGGGTGTGAGCCACCGACAGCGCCGGCTGGTAGAGCACCTCCAGGCTGTGCCAGAGCCGCCGCGCCGGGTGCTCGCTCATGCGTCCACCGCTTCCGGGACGCGGAGGATCAGGGCGGAACCCTGGCCGCCGCCACCGCACAGCGCGGCGGCACCGACGCCGCCACCGCGGCGCCTGAGTTCGAGCGCGAGCGTGAGCGCGAGGCGGGCGCCGGACATGCCGAGCGGGTGCCCCAGGGCGAGCGCGCCGCCGTTGACGTTGACCTTCGCCTCGATGTCCTCGTCACCGAGCCCGAGTTCGCGCGCGGAGTGCAGGCCGACCGCCGCGAACGCCTCGTTGATCTCGATGAGGTCCAGGTCGTCGACCGACAGGTTCTCCTTGCCCAGCGCATGCTTGATCGCGTTGGACGGCTGCGCCAGCAGGGAGTTGTCCGGACCGGCCACGTTGCCGTGGGCGCCGATCTCGGCCAGCCACTCGAGGCCGAGCTCCTCGGCCTTGGCCTTGCTCATCACGACAACGGCGCACGCGCCGTCGGAGATCTGCGAGGCCGAACCGGCGGTGATGGTGCCGTCCGCGCCGAACGCGGGGCGGAGCTTCGCCAGTGCCTCGGCCGTGGTGTCCGGCCGCACGCCCTCGTCGGTGTCGACCACGACCGGATCGCCCTTGCGCTGCGGGACCTCGACCGGCACGATCTCCTCGGCGAAGCGGCCGCTGCTGATCGCGGCGGCGGCGCGCCGGTGCGAGCGCGCGGAGAACGCGTCCTGGTCCTCGCGGGAGATGCCGGCCTTCGCGCTGTGCTGGTCGGTCAGCGCACCCATGAGGACCTGGTCGAAGGGGTCGGTGAGACCGTCGTGCGCCGTCACGTCCAGCATCTCGACCGGCCCGTACTTGGTGCCGGAGCGGGAGCCGGGCAGAACGTGCGGGGCATTGGTCATCGACTCCATGCCGCCCGCGACCACGATGTCGAACTCGCCCAGGCGGATCTGCTGGTCGGCCAGGGCGATCGCGTCCAGACCCGACAGGCACACCTTGTTGACGGTCAGGGACGGCACGCTCATCGGGATGCCGGCCTTGACCGCGGCCTGGCGCGACGGGATCTGCCCCTGGCCGGCCTGCAGCGCCTGACCCATGATCACGTACTGCACGGCCTCCGGCGCGAGGCCCACGCGCTCGAGCGCCGCCCTGATCGCCAGGCCGCCGAGGTCAACCCCGGATAAGTCCTTCAGCGAGCCCAGCAGTCGGCCCATCGGCGTGCGCACTCCACCGACGATGACAGAGCCTGACATGTTTCTCCCATGCAACGACGACTGATTCCTACTGAATTATTGGACCTGACGGTCAGCTGGTCGACCCCCCAGGAGTGTTGTTCGCGTGGGGCAGGCGCAGCGCGATCAGGGCTCCGACCACCCCCGTGGCGGCCATCACGAGCGCGGTGACGAAGCCGGCGTGCGGCGCGTCGGACGGAGCGTGCATGAGGTTCAGCAGCACCGAGCCGAAGACCGCGACGCCGATGACCTGGCCGAGCTGCATCACCGTGGTCAGCACGCCGCTGGCGTCCGCCGCGTTGGCCGGCGGCACCTTCCAGAGCGCGATGGTGAACAGCGGGCTGAACGCCGAGCCCATGCCGAGGCCGAAGAGCAGGATGCAGATCTCCATCCAGACGGAAATGTGACCGGAATCCATGGCGAGGGCGAGACCGATCAGCGCCAGCATGGTGAGCGACAGGCCCGCCGTGGGCAGCAGTCGGTGCCATCGGGCGGGCAGTTTGCGCCAGTTCATGCTGGCGAAGCCGAAGGCGCACGCACTGGGCAGGAACACCAGCCCGGCGGCCAGCGCGCCGTGGCCCAGGCCGGTCTGCACGAAGAACGCGATCAGGAAGAGGATGGCGCCGTAGTTCGCGGTCGCGGCGAGCAGCGCCAGCGCGCCCGCCACCATGCCGGGCGCGCGCAGCAGCGCACCGTGGACCAGCGGTGAACCGCCGGTCCGGCTCGCCCGGTTCTCGACCGACACGAAGGCCAGCGCGAAGACCACGCTCAGCGCCAGGCTCACCCACGTCCACGCGGGCCAGTCCAGCTCGCGCCCGAGGACCAGCGGCAGCACCAGCGCGATCACCGCGAGGGACAGCGTGGCCAGGCCCGGCAGGTCGAGCTTGCGGGACGGGTTGCCGGCGTCCTTCGGCAGCGTGCGCGCTCCGGCGATCAGCAGCACCAGACCGACGGGCACGTTGACCAGGAACACCGGCCGCCAGTCGGTGCCGAAGATGTCGGCGCTGACCAGCACACCACCGGCGATCTGGCCGACGATCGCGCCGCCGGCGATCACCGTGGCGTAGGCGCTGAGCGCCTTGGCCCGGGCGGTGCCCGCGAAGTTCAGCTGGATGAGGCTGAGCACCTGCGGCACCATCAACGCGGCCCCGGCTCCCTGCACGAACCGGAAGACGATCAGTGCCACCGCCGACCACGCCAGGCCGCAGGCGAGCGAGGCCGCCGTGAAGACGGCGGCCCCGGTGAGGAACGTCCTCCGGCGGCCGGCGAGGTCGCCGAGCCGCGCTCCGGTGATCAGCAGGACGGCGTAGCTGACGATGTAGCCGGCGACGACGAGCTGCAGCTCGGCGCCGTTGGCGTTCAGGTCGGTGCCGATGCTCGGCGCCGCCACGTTGGCGATGGCGACGTCGAGGATCGCGATGAACACCCCCGTCAGCAGGACGGCGAGGAGGCCGCGCGACGCCGTCTCGGCGCGCGCGACCATCGTGTTGTCGGACATGCTGGGTCCCCCTACTGCTGCGCGAGTGCCTGGAGGCGCTGCTTCGCGCGTTCGGGCAGGACGTACTCGCCGTCCCGTTCGATCTGGTCGTACAGCCGCTCCACGCGCTCGTAGTGGGCGTCGAGGTTCTGGTCCAGCAGGTGGTACTCGGACTTGTTGTACACACCGAACTGGAGGTCGGTCATCAGCCCGAAGGGGTTGATGTGTTCGTTGTGCCGGGTGCCGAACACCAGGTGCAGGAACTCGTCGATGTCCTCGTACCCCAGCGTGGTCAGCAGGAAGTCGAGGGAGTCCCGCTTGCGGGTGATCTGGTAGTCGCGTTCGTTCGGGTCGACGATGAAGTCGAGGCCGCTGGACATGCCCGCCGGGTAGTGCACCTTGTTGAAGCAGCGGAAGTCGATCGTCAGCCGGTCCTTCGGCGAACCGGGCAGCGTGCCGTCGCCGTGGGCCCGGTAGTTGTCGAAGACCAGCGCGTCACCGACCCGCGAGTCGCAGTAGTAGCCGGGAGAGGGCGTGTCGGCGTACCGCTTCTCCCAGTACTTGGCCATCAGGAAGTCGCGCACGGTCGGCAGGTCGATCTCGGAGAGCTTGCCCTCCAGGAACAGGTAGAGGGCCTTGTCGACGGCGGCCTTCTCCTCCTTGTCGACGCCGTATTCCATGATCTTCTCGTACGCGAACTGCAGGTTCGGCGCCTCGACCTCGGCCTCTTCGAAGATCACGAAGGGCTGCCGGTCGAGCGGGGTCGGCGTCACCGCGGTGTGGAAGCTGCGGTACTCGGTCGGGAAACCGAGCCGCTTCTTCACCAGCGACGGGATCTGCAGCGCGATGCCGCTGGCCGAGTGGGTGCCGTAGGAGCGCTTGTTCGCGGTCACCACGAAGGCGTTGACCACCGCGGTCTCGACCTCGGGGAAGTGCTTGTGGACGATCTCCTGGTTGAGGTCGTAGAAGCGCTTGGCCGACGGTATGAACAGCACGCAGTTCTCGAACATCGTCGACAGCGGGAAGTAGCTGCCGATCGACGCCTCGGCGAAGCTCTCCTGGATGGCGGCCTGGCACCGCAGCTGCCGGGCCAGGTTGTCGGCGAGGCCGTCGTCGAGGTTCATCTGCTCGACGACGGTGGGGGTGGTGTCCGGGTAGAAGCAGCTGGGATTGAGCACGCGCGTCGGCGGCAGCCGCGTCTCCACCTCCCTCGCGTCCACCGGGTACTTGTCCAGAACCGGCATCAACTTCTCGGCGTGCGCGCCGGCGGACGTGTGCAGGAACGTCCCGCTGGGCTGGTACGTGCCCGTCATGGCGGGTTCCTGCTCGGATGCTGCACTCATGCCGTTCCACTCTCCTGTCGATCCGGGTGTCGCTGAGGGTGTGGCCCAGGGGCCGGTGGCTACCGCTCCGGGACCGGTGGAGCCGCCCCGCGCAGGGGCGGCTCCACCGGTGCCCGCAGTCGTCACGCCCCGACGGGGCCCTGCTTCCTGGCGTCCGCCTCGTCGGCGGCGATGATGCGGTGGACGTACCGCTCGACGAACCGCTCGTCGAACGGCGCCGCGGGGTGGTCCTCGCCGCCCAGCACGTGCTCGCCGGCCAGGCCGGCCCCGAACGTGAGCGTCAGGTTGTCCGGCGTCAGCCCGTCCACCAGGGCCGCGATCCGGGCCAGCGGGCTCTTGGTGTCCGCCACCGCGAAGGCCAGGGCCCGCTGCTTCCACTCGTCGAACGGCACCAGCTCACCGGAGCCCGCCGCCGCGCCGACCATCTCGAAGAAGCGGTCGAAGCTCGGCGCCCCCGCGTTGACGAAGTCGTAGTCCCGGCCGATCCGGTCCCGCTCGTCGAGCATGATCCCGGTGATGGTCCGGGCCAGGTGGTCGACCGGCAGGACCGCCGCGAGACTGGCGCCCGTGCTCGGGAAGCAGCCCAGGGCCATGCTGCCGGCGACCAGGTTGTGCAGGAAGTCGCCGCGGTCGAGCCGGAAGTGGCCCGTCGTGGCGGACGGCCCCACGAACGGCAGCCGGTAGACCGAGGCCTTGGCACCGCGCCAGCGGGCCGCGGTCACCATCTGCTCCGCCATCCACTTGGAGGTGACGTAGCCGTACTCGAACTCGTCCGGCGTGACCTCGTACCCGAGGTAGCGCGGCAGCGTCCCGAAGGTCGACATGACGTGCAGCGACTTGCCACGGCCCGTCGACGCCAGCCGCAGGGCCTCGTGCACACCGACCACGTTCGGGCCGATGTACTCGCTCAGCGGCCGCACCCAGTCCACCAGGGCGCCGGAGTGGCACACCGCGTCGACCTCGTCGGCGAGCCGGCCGAACGCCTCCTCCGTCAGCCCGAACCGGGCCTGGGACAGGTCGCCCATCACCGGGTGCAGCAGCGACGCGAAGTCGTCCTGCCACATGCCGTAGCTCGACAGCACACCGGTCAGCCGCTCCGTGGCGCTCTCCTGGTCCTCGGCCCGCACCAGGCAGTGCGTGGCGACGCCGGCGGCCAGCAGCTCGCGCAGCAGGAAGGCGCCGACGAAGCCGGTGGCCCCGGTGAGGAACACGGACTCCGGACGGCCCAGCTCGCCCCGGCAGTTGTCGAACCGCAGCGTCGGGTCCAGGTAGCCCTTGCGCACCGCCGTCAGGTCGGGACCGGCCGCGTCGTCCGGGGCCGCCGCACTCGCGGTGTCCTCGGCGTCGGAGACGGCCGCCTCCGACGGCGCGTCCAGGCCGCGCTCCACCAGCTTCTCCAGCAGGAACTGGGCCAGCGACTTCAGGTTCGGACGATCGAGTGCGATCTTCGCCGGCAGCGCCAGGCCGGTCATGTCCGCGAGCTGGTTGCGCATCAGGACGGCGGTCAGCGAGTCGATGCCGAGGTCCTGCAGCGGCAGACCGGGGTCCACGTCGTTCATCGAGGCGAAGCCCAGCGTCCTGGCCACGCCCTCGCGGACCATGTCCAGCACGACCGCCTCCTGCTCCGCCGGAGCGGTCTGGCCGAGCAGCTTGCGCAGACCCGCGCCGCCGTCGCCCTTGCTGCGGGCGGCGCTGCTGCCCTGGGTGCTCAGCAGCGAGCGCATCAGCGACGGCACGCCGCCCTGGCCCTCGTAGTAGGTCTGGAGCGCGGCGAGGTCCAGCGCGGCCGCGACGGTCAGCGGGCGACCGCTGCGCACCGTCTCCTCCAGCAGCTCCAGGCCGTCCTGCGGAGCGAGCGCGTCCATGCCGGTCCGGCTGATCCGGGCCCGGTCCCGCTCGCTGAGCGTCGAGGCCATGCCCTCGCCCTCCCACGGCCCCCAGGCCACCGAGGTGGCCGGCAGGCCCTGGGCCCGGCGCAGGTACGCGAGCGAGTCCAGGAAGGCGTTGGCCGCCGCGTAGTTGCCCTGGCCCGGCGCCCCCAGGATGTCCGAGATCGAGGAGAAGAGCAGGAAGAAGTCCAGCTCGACGTCCTGCGTCAGCCGGTGCAGGTGCCAGGCCCCGTCCACCTTCGGCGAGAACACCGTGTCCAGCCGCTCGGGCGTCAGCGCCGACAGCGCGCCGTCGTCGAGCACACCGGCCGCGTGGACCACACCGCGCAGCGGGCGGTCGGCGTCGAACAGGGCCAGCACCGAGGCCACGCTCTCCGCGTCGCCGGAGTCGGCGGCCACCACCGTGGCGGTGGCGCCCAGCTCCGCCAGCGCGGCCACCAGCGCCTCCGCGCCGGGGGCGTCCGGCCCGCGCCGCGAGGTGAGCACGAGGTCGCGCACCCCGTGGGTCTGCGCCAGCCAGGTGGCGACCTGCCCGCCCAGACCCCCGACGCCGCCGGTGATCAGCACCGAACCGCCCGGCTGGATGAACTCCTTCTGCTCGGTGGGCGTCAGCACCACCTTGCCCACGTGCCGGGCCTGCGCCATGAAGCGCAGCGCGTCGGACGTGGCCGTCATCGGGAAGGAGCGCAGCGGCAGCGGCGTGAGCTTGCCCGCCGCGAACAGTTCGGCCAGCGACCCGAGCATCGCCTGCATCTGGTCCGGATTGGCCTCCAGCAGGTGGTAGACCCGGTACTTCACGCCGGGGTGGTTCTCGTCCACCCACGACTGCTCCCGCAGGTCGATCTTGCCGAGCTCCAGGAAGCGTCCGCCCTCGCCCAGCATGCCGAGGCTCGTGTCGATGAACTCGTCGGCGAGCGAGTTCAGTACGACGTCGAAGCCGCGTCCGGGCGCGGTGCGGCCGAACGACTCGACGAAGCCCAGGTCGCGGGAGGACGCGATGTGGTCGTCGTCCAGCCCCATCTCGCGCAGCGCCGCCCACTTCGGCTCGCTGGCGGTGCCGTACACCTCGGCGCCGTGCAGTCGTGCCAGCTGGACGGCCGCCATGCCGACGCCGCCGGCCGCGGAGTGGACCAGCACCCGCTCGCCCGGCTTCAGCGCGCCCAGGTCGTGCAGGCCGAACCACGCCGACAGGAACGCCATCGGGACGGTCGCGGCCTCCTCGAAGGTGAGGTTCTCCGGGACGCGGACCACCCAGCGCGCGTCGGTGACGACCTCCGCGGCGAACGAGCCCTGGCCGAGGCCCAGCACCCGGTCACCCACCTGGACGTACTTGACACCGGCACCGACCTCGGTGACCACGCCGGAGAACTCCATGCCGAACACCGGGAGCTCGACCATGCCGAGCGCGTTGAGCACGTCCAGGAAGTTCACCCCGGCGGCCTTCACATCGGCCCTGATCATGCCCGCCGCCAGCGGCTTCGGGGTCACCTTGCGCACCGACAGCGGCTGGTCCAGCCGGCCCTTGGCGGCGATCTCCAGCTGCCAACCGCCCTCCGGGGGCAGGGTCAGCTCACCCGAGGCGCCGACCCGTTCGAGATGCGGGACGAGCACCTCGCCGTGCCGCAGCACGCACTCCGGTTCGTCGGAGAGCATCAGCGCCGGGGCGAGCGCGGCCAGATCGGCGTCCTCGTCGCCGAGGTCGAGCAGGCGCAGCGCGAGGTCGGGGTGCTCGCTGCGCGCGGTGCGCATCAGGCCCCACAGCGGTCCCGCGCCGAGCCCGGTGGCCATGTCGTCGGCGTTGACGCCCACGCCCCGGCGGGTCAGCCACACCAGCGGCGGCACGAACCCGCTCTCGGCCGCGGTCTGCAGCTGGCCGAGCGCCGCGGCGGACAGCGTGTGCGCCCCGGCCAGGGTGTCCTTGCCGGCGTCCCACAGGCAGATGACGCCGTCGAGCTCGTCGGCCTCCTCCAGCGAGCGCACCTTGAACGCCTGGACACCGGCCCGGCTCAGCGCCCGCTTCACCTCCGCCGCCCACGGCACCTCGCCGCCGGGCGACAGCAGGCCCCAGGAGCCGCCGATCTCCGCCTTCTCGGTGTCGGTCGGCCGCCAGTTCACCTCGAACCGGAGCCGGTCGACGCCCTGCGCGGCGAGCCTTCGCAGCACCGCGCGGTCGACCCGTCGGGCGTGCATCCGCTCCAGCCGGCCGACGTTCTCGCCGGCGGAGTCGAAGAGGTCCAGGGACGCGTGGAACTCGCCGTCGCCCAAGTCGAACTCGGCGACCCGGACCCACACCTCCGCCAGGCCCTTCTCCCGGATCGACAGGCGCTCGGCCTCGAACGGCACGAGCACGTCCTCGGGGTTCGCGTTGTTCATCCGCATGCTGAAGAGCTGCGACTGCATCGCCGAGTCCAGCAGGGCCGGGTGCAGGACGTAGGAGCGGGCGGTGTGCGCGGCCTCCTCGGGCAGCGCCGCCCGGGCCCAGACCACCCCGTCGGCCTGCCACGCCTCCTGGATGCCCCGGAACACCGGGCCGAACTCGTAGCCGATGTCGTCCAGTTCGTCGTAGAGCGCGGAGATGTCCAGCCGCTCGGCACCCGGCGGCGGCAGCACCACGGAGCCCGCCGTGACGGGCTTCGCGGGCACGATCCGGCCCTCGGCGTGCAGCAGCCACTCGCCGTCCTTGCGGTCCGGCGCGCTGTACACCTGGACCGGCCGGGATCCCTCGGACTCCTCACCCACCACGACCTGCAGGCGGGCGGGCGCGCCGCCGGCGAACACCATCGGGTACAGGAAGTCGACGTCGGCCACGTCCCATTCGCCGGGCGCGGTGGCGTCGGCGGCCGAGCGCATCGCCTCGATGTACGCGGTGCCCGGCATCAGGACGGTGCCCATGATCTGGTGGTCCTGCACCCAGGCCGGCTCCTCCGGTGCCACCACGGTCGTGAACACGGCCGTCTCGGTGCCGGCGATCCGTACCGCGCCGCCCAGCAGCGGGTGCGCGGTGTCGTCCAGACCGGCGCCGACCGAGCGCTGCGCCGTCGGCTCGAACCAGAAGCGCTCGCGCTGGAAGGCGTAGGTGGGCAGGGCGACCCGCTCACCGCCGGCCGGCCCGAACCAGCCCCGCCAGTCGACCGGCACACCCCGCACGTGCAGCTCGCCGAGGCTGCCCAGGGCGACGGCGGACCCGTCCTTGCCCGCGGCCTGCGACGGCAGCCAGGCGAGGTCGGTCTCCTCGGCCAGGGTCGCCACGCCCATGCCCGAGAGCACCGGCTGCGGACCGAGCTCCAGGAAGGTGGTGACGCCCTCGCGGTGCAGGGCGGCGATGCCGTCGCTGAAGCGCACCGCGCGGCGCACCTGGCGCACCCAGTAGGAGGCCTGCTCGAACTCGCCCGGCGCGGCCAGGGCTCCGGTGAGACTGCTGACCAGCGGGATCGTCGGGGGACGGTACGTCACGGTCTCGGCGACCGCCTGGAAGCCGGCCAGCATGGCGTCCATGTGGTGGGAGTGGAACGCGTGCGACACCGTCAGTTCCTTGACCCGGCGCTCCTGGCCGGCGAAGTGCGCCACCAGGGCCCGCACGGCGTCGCCGTCACCGGAGACGACCGTCTGGGTCGGGGTGTTGAGGCCTGCCAGATCGACCTTGCCGGTCAGCTCCAGCTCCCGCACCGCGGCCTCGGTCTCGGCGGCGCCGGCCTCGATGGAGGCCATCGCGCCGCCGCTGGGCAGCGCCTGCATCAGCCGGCCCCGGGCGGCCACCAGACGGGCCGCGTCGGCCAGGTCGAAGACGCCGGCCACGTGCGCGGCGGCGAGTTCACCGATGCTGTGGCCCAGGAGCAGCTGCGGCCGCACGCCCCAGCTCTCCCACAGCCGCCACAGCGCCACCTCCAGCGCGAAGAGCGCCGGCTGGGTGAAGTCGGTCCGGTCGAGCAGCGCGGCGTCGGCCGTCCCCTTCTCGGCCCACATGACGTCGAGCAGCGGACGGTCCAGTTCGGTGAAGTGGGCGACGATCTCGTCGAGCGCGTCGCGGAACGCCGGCTGGCTCTCGTACAGGTCCCGTCCCATGCCGACCCGCTGACTGCCCTGCCCGGTGAACAGCAGGGCCAGGCTCTGCTCCGGGGCACTGTCGCCGGTCCGTGCGGCGCCGGGCGGGGTCTCCCCGCTGCGGGCGAAGGAACCGAGCTTGTCCAGCAGTTCGGACCGGTCCTTCGCCAGCACCACGAGCCGCTTGCGGAAGTGGCTGCGGGTGGTGGCCAGCGAATGCGCCAGGTCGAGCAGCCGGTCCTGGATGTTCATGCCCACGTACTGGTGCAGCGCCTCGGCCTGCGCGCGCAGGGCGGCGTCGGTGGAGCCGGACACCACGATCGGCAGCGTCGACGGCTGCTGCGCCGCGGGCTTGTCCGACGGGACGGGGGCCGGCGGTTCCTCCACGATGACGTGCGCGTTGGTGCCGCCGATGCCGAACGAGCTGACGCCGGCGCGGCGCGGCCGGTCCTTCGGCAGCCACGGCTGCGGTTCCCGGGCCAGGGCCATGTTGGCGCCCGCCCAGTCCACGTCCGGGGTGGCCTCGGAGACGTGCAGGGTGCGCGGGATCACGTTGTGCCGCATGGACAGGACGACCTTCATCACACCGGCCAGGCCGGCGGCCGCCTGGGTGTGGCTGAGGTTCGACTTGACCGAGCCGACCCACAGCGGTTCGTCGGGGTGGCTGCCGCCGAAGACCTCGCCGAGGGCGGTGCCCTCGATGGGGTCGCCGAGGCGGGTGGCGGTGCCGTGGGCCTCCAGGTAGTCGATGTCCTTCGGCTGCAGCCCGGACGCGCCGAGGGCGGTGCGGATGACCTTCTGCTGGGCGGGTCCGCTGGGCGTGGTCAGGCTCGCCGCGTGGCCGTCGTGGTTGACGGCGGTGCCGCGCAGGACGGCGTGGATGGTGTCGCCGTCGCGCTGCGCGTCGGAGAGCCGCTTCAGGATGACGACGGCGACGCCCTCGCTCCATCCGGTCCCGTCGTTGTCGGCGGAGAACGACCGGCACAGCCCGTCGGGCGACATCCCGCGCAGCCGGCTGAACTCGACGTTCATGTTGGACGTGAGCAGGATGGTCGCGCCGCCGGAGACGGCCAGGTCGCACTCGCCGTCACGCAGCGCGTTGGCGGCGAGGTGCGTGGTCACCAGGGACGACGAACAGGCCGTGTCGATCGTGATGGTCGGGCCTTCGAGGCCGAACACGTGGGAGATCCGGCCGGACGCGGTCGCGAGCGCGGAGCCCGTCCCCACGTAACCGTCCAGGTCGGCTATGGAACCGCCGGTGGTGATGCCGTACTCGTGGTACGAGGAGTTCTTGCCGACGCCGACGTACGTGGCGGTCTGGCTTCCGCGCAGCTGGTCGAGCGTGTAGCCCGCGCGCTCGAACGCCTCCCAGGTCGTCTCCAGCATCAGCCGCTGGAGCGGGTCCATCGCGTGCGCCTCGCGCGGTGCGATGCCGAAGAACGACGCGTCGAACATGTCGATCGGCGTGGCGAGGAAGCCCCCGCGGCGTGTCACCGACTTGCCGCGCACGTCCGGGTCGGGGTCGTAGATCGCGTCGGCGTCCCACCGGTCGGCGGGCACCTCGCTGATGCCGTCGGCCCCGCGCTCCAGCAGGTCCCACAACTCGTCCGGGCTGCTCACGTCGCCGGGAAGCCGGCAGGCCATGCCGATGATGGCGATCGGCTCGTCCTCCGCCCGGCGGCTCGGCGCGATCTGCGTCGGGCCGGTCCGGACGCCGGTGAGGTGCGCCGCCAGGGCCTTGACGGTGAAGTGCTCGAAGAGCTTGGCCGAGGAGATCGGCCGTCCCAGCACCTTCTCCAGCCGGGTCTGGACCCGGACCACGCGCAGCGAGTCGCCGCCGATCTCGAAGAAGTTCTGGTTGACGCCGATGCGGTCGTGGCCCAGGACGTCCGACCAGATCGCGACGATGTCCCGCTCCAGCTCGTTGGCGGGCTTGGCGATGGCTCCGGCGTCGATGACCGGGCTCGGCAGGGCGTTGCGGTCGATCTTGCCGTTGGGGGTGAGCGGGAACTCGTCGAGCTCGACGAAGAACGTCGGCACCATGTACGCGGGCAGCCGCTCGGCCAGCCAGGGGCGGAGGAGGTGGCCCACCGCCTTCTTGGCCGGCTCGCCCGCCGCGGGCACGTTCGCGTACCGGGCCAGCGCGGCGCGGTCGGTGGTGGCGGCGGCCGGGCGCAGGCTCAGGTCCGGGGTCAGGCCCGGCTGCCAGAACACCGCGTCGAACGTCCACTTGTCGCCGGAGCGGCTGGGGAGCAGCGCGCATTCGAGCCCGGCCGCCCGGGCGGCCTCGGCGAGGTCGCGGGGGTCCACCGGGAGGGCGTACGGTTCCGTCGCCTCGCCGAGGGCCCCGACGCGGTCGGGCACCTCGGCGAGCCGGCCGTTGGGCACGTCGGTCAGGCGCAGCGGCCCGCCGTCGAGGCCGGCGAGCAGTGCGGGCACGGCCGCGAGCTCCAGCGACCCGGTCCGCCAGTCGTGCTCGGTGCCGGCGGCCTGCGCCTGCGGGCCGCCGCCGATGTGGATCGTCACGTCGTAGCGGTAGCGGGTCATCTCGTTGACGTGCCGGCCGTCGCGCAGCATGACGTCGACGCGGGTGATCTGCGGGAACAGGGCCGGGAGGTCGGCGAAGTAGTCCGGCGCGACGACCAGTTCGCGCTCGGCCCGCACCGCGCGCTCGACGCGGTCGGCGACCTCCTCGGGTGCGAGGTCGTCGTGGCGGAACTGGATCACGTCGGCGTGGAACAGGCGCAGCAGCGACAGGTCGCGGATGTCACCGAGGAACACCCGCCCGTCCGTCACCGCGGTGGTCGCCCACTCCAGCACCGAGGTCAGGTAGTCGACGCTCGGGAAGTACTGGGCCACCGAGTTGACGATCACGGTGTCGAAGGAGCCGGCGGCCACGGCCGGCAGGTCGTGCGCCGGGCGGTGCTCGGTCGTGACGTTCGGCAGCGACCGCAGGTGGTCCCGGGTGACCTCGACGGCCTGGGCCGAGGCGTCCACCGCGTGGTACGCGGTGCAGTGCGGCGCGACGGCGAACATCATCAGGCCGGTGCCGAAGCCGACCTCGAACACGCGCTCGGGCGCGTAGGACAGGATGCGGTCGACCGAACCGCGCTGCCAGTCACGCATCTCGGCCGCGGAGAACGGCAGGCCGTCGTAGCTGTTGCGCCACCCGGCCAGGTTGAAGGCGGCGTCGTCGGCGTCGGACTCGTAGGCGCGGTCCCAGGCGCCGGCCCACTCGGCCAGCGCGGCGCGCTGCACCTCCTCGTCGTGGGCGGCCTCGGTGGGCGCGGCGGTCTCGCGGACGCAGTAGGCGACCAGCTGCTCGTCGCGGCCGACGACGACCGCGCGGGCGATGTCGTCGTGGGCGGTCACCGTCGCCTCGATGTCGCCCAGTTCGATGCGGTAGCCGCGGAGCTTCAGCTGGCTGTCGTTGCGGCCGAGCACGCGCAGCGCGCCGGGCGCGACGAACCGGGCCAGGTCACCGGTGCGGTACAGGGTGCCGCCGGCGCGGAACGGGTCGGGGACGAAGCGGGCCCGGGTCTGCTCGGGGGCGTCGTGGTACCCCTGCGCCACGCCGGCGCCGCCGATGCACAGTTCCCCGGGGAAGCCGGGCGGCACCGGCGAGAGGTTCTCGTCCAGGACGTAGAGCCGGGTGTTGGCCACCGGGCGGCCGACGACGACGTCACCCTCCGGCTCCACCCGCCAGACGCTGGACCAGACGGTGGTCTCGGTCGGCCCGTACATGTTCCAGACGGCGTCGGCGCAGCCGAGCAGGCGGTCGGCCAGTGCGCGCGGCAGGGCCTCGCCGCCGCAGAGGATCTTGCCCAGGCGCGGGTCGCCCTGCCAGCCCGCGTCCAGCAGCAGCTGCCAGGTCGCCGGCGTGCCCTGCATCATCGTGATCCCGTGCCGCTCCAGCAGGCCGATCAGCGCGTTCGCGTCGACCGTCTCGTGGGCCTGGGCGATGACCGTGGCGGCCCCGCTGAGCAGCGGCAGGAACAGCTCCAGGACCGCGATGTCGAAGGAGATGGTGGTGACCGCCAGCAGCCGGTCGGTCTCGGCGCAGCCGGGTTCCCGGCGCATGGACTCCAGCAGGTTGCACAGCGCGCCATGGCTGATCTCCACGCCCTTGGGCGTGCCGGACGAGCCGGAGGTGTAGATGACGTAGGCGAGGTCGTCGGCCCGGACCTCGACGCCCGGATCGGTGGCGTCGGCGTCGGCACGCTCGGCGGCGGCGTCGGTGATGCTCAGACAGCGCGCCGACCACTCGGCGAGGTTGGCGGGTACCGCGGCCGGGGTGAGGAGGATCCGGGGGTCGGCGTCGTCGATCACCTGGCGGATGCGCTCCGCCGGGAACGCCGGGTCGACCGGCACATAGGCGGCACCCGTCTTCAGCACCGCCAGCACGGCCACGACGACGTCGGGCGAGCGGTCCAGCCCGATGCCGACCAGGTCGCCGCGGCCGATGCCGCGCTCGATCAGCGTGTGCGCGACACGGTTCGCCCGGCTGTTCAGCTCGACGTAGGTCAGCCGCGTGTCGGCGCAGATCAGTGCGACGTTGTCGGCGTGGCGCTCGGCGGCCTGCTCGAAGAGCGTGTGCAGGCGGTGGCCGAGGACGGTGTCGTCGTCGGTGGCGTTGAAGGCGTCGGTCAACGACGCGCGCTCCGACGCCGAGAGGATGTCGACGGACGCCAGGGTCTCGTCGGCCAGCCCGGGTACGCGGTCGCACCAGCCGCCGATCTGCTCGGCGAGGCGGGCGACGTCGCCGCGGGCCAGACGCCGGGCGTCGAAGTGGAACTCGACCGTCTCGCCGTCGGGTCGGACGACCAGGTTCAGCGCCGGGCGCCGGCCGTCCGCGGGCTCCGCCGCGTCGGCCCACGAGATCATCACGTCGGGCGTCAGGCCGCCGGCGTCCCACAGCCGGCGCAGCGCCTCGTCCCGTCCGATCAGGTCACGGCGCAGCCAGCCCTTCTCCTGCCCGAGACGGAACTCCTCGGCGACCGCCCGGAGGTTGTCGGCGATCGTCCGGTCGGGGTCGACCGTGGCGCGCAGCGGCAGCCAGGCGGCGAACAGGTCCCGGTAGCCGGGGTCGATCCCGTCGCGGGGCGCGGCGACGGCGAGAGTGACGTCGTTCGTCCCGGTCGCCCGGCTCAGGTACGTGCTCACCAGGCCGGCCAGGGCGGCCACTCCACCGGGAGCGGCGCAGCGCGCGACGACGGGAGCGGTGTCCTGCTCGGTGCCGGAGGCCGGCGGGGTGAAGGGCAGGCGGAACGGGTGGGCGTCGGAGCCGAGGCGCTCGCGCCAGTGGGCGGCGGTCTTCGACGCCCGGGTGCCGGTCTCGGTGATGCCGTCCCGGAGCGCGTCGCCCGGAGCCAGGAGGATCAGGCCGGTCCGGACCGCGTTCTCCGTCCGGAGGCTGTCCGCGTCGACCGGCTCGCCCTCCAGCGTGCTCAGCCGGATCAGGTGGACGGCACCGGTGGCCGTGGCCACGTTCAGGCCGTCCGCGTCGCAGGTCAGCACCTCGCCGGGGGCGGCACCGGGGGACGCCACGCCGACGCGGGCCTCGCGGACGGCGAGAATGCGTCCGTTGACGTTCGCCTTGGGCCACACGAGCGGGCAGCCGAACAGCCCGTGGTCGGTCGCCCGGACCATGGCGACGATGTCCTCGGCCTCGCGGGCCCAGTCGATCAGGCCCTCGGCGGGGAACTGCGTGTGCCGGGAGAAGTAGCGACGCGCGGCCAGGTCCTGGGGGACGGCGGCCGCACGGCCTTCGGCGATGTCGCCGACCAGTTCGGCCACGCTCGCGACGGCCGCCTCGTCGCACTTCACGCCCAGCGACAGCGCGGTCTCGTCGGGCTCGACCGGCACCGGTATTCGCTTGAGGATGTCGCCGCCGTCGACCAGCTCGCCGATCCGGTGCCACGTGATGGCGTAGTCGCTCTCACGGTTGGCGACGGCCCAGGAGGGTGCGTTCAGGCCGGCGTACTCGGGCAGCGGACCGTAGTGGTAGTTGACACTCGCCCCCTGCGCGCATGCCAGCAGTGCCTCGGGGATCAGGGCGTCGTTCCCGATGCTGAGAAGCAGGTCGCACGACAGTCGGGCCGGGTCGAGCAGCGCGTCAGCGAGATCGTGGTGGCTGATCCCCGATCTGACGGCCCAGGCACGGGCCACGGCGTCGCCGGTCACCACCGCCCGGATCCGGTGCCCTGCCGACAGCAGCGCCTCACCGCTGCGGGCGAGGACACCGCCCTTGCCGATCAGCACCACGTTCAGAGTCCGCATCACTGTTCCCCCTTCAGTTCCAGTTCCCCCGTCGCGGAGTTTCAGAGCGATCAACATCGGCGACGCGTCGTCATGATGTGCCACTACTTGACGCCCGTCAAGAACATCAGTTCACAGGGCTGTTAAGGACCTGTCAGCTGACGTAACATCAGTTAACAAGACCGTTCGAAGATCCACGGCCCCGGGAATCCCTCGGGCCGCGACCGACCATCGGCAACGGGAGAGGTCGCTCTTCTCGGCGACCGTGTCACGCTCCCCCCGGGCGTGGACTGTCAAACCCCTGGTTTCGTCGAGGTCTTCCCGTGCAGGTCAGAGCCTCGTGCAGGCGGCCGGCCCGTGCTTCGCCGATGGTCCGTTCGACTCTGCGGGCGGTGGTCCGCCGGCGGCGCCGTGCCTCCGGCGCGGTGGGCGGATTCGACCAGGGGGAGGTAGGAGACGTCGAGCATGACGTCCAGGGGGAGGTTGGGCCGGGTGATGGCGTCGGGGACCTCGTCGAAGGACTCGGGGAGCAGCCGGGCCCGGTCAGGCCTGGACGTAGGCGATCAGCTGCTGCTCCCCGTCCGCTCCCTTCCGTACGACCACGGCGGCCGCCCGTACGTCCGGCGAGGCGGACAGCACCGACTCGATCTCGTCGAGTTCGATCCGGACGCCGGAGATCTTGACCTGCCGGTCGAACCGGCCGACGAACTCCAGCGCACCGTCCGGTCGGAGCCGCGCCCGGTCGCCGGTCCGGTACCACCGGCGCGGCACCCCGCCGGCCTCCTCGACGAACCGTTCCCCGGTGCGGTCCGGCAGCCGGAAGTAGCCCGCGGCGACGCACGGGCCGCCGACCCACAGTTCGCCGACCTCACCCGGGGCCACCGTACGGCCGTCGTCGTCGACGAGGCGGACGGACGCGTGGTCCAACGGCCGCCCGATGGGGACAGCGGTGGAGCGCGTGTCCTCCGGTGTCACCTCGTGCGCGGCGGACCAGACCGTCGCCTCCGTCGGGCCGTACATGTTGTGGATCCGCACGCCCGGGAGGGCGGTCACCAGACGCCGGGCGAGCCCCACCGGGAACACCTCGCCGCCGACGTGGAGCCTGCGCAGGTGCCGCAGCGACAGGAGGGCCTCCTCGTGGGACGCGATCGCCGAGAGGAGCGAGGGAGTGCCCTGGAACAGGGTGGGCCGGAAGCGCTCCACGAGGCGGGGCAGGCTGTCGTCGCCGCGCGGGTCGAGGCGGTCGATCATCCGGGCGGGGCCCACGACGGTGGCTCCGCCGCGGATGAGCGGCCAGAGCAGTTCCATGACGGCGATGTCGAAGGCGACGCTCGTCACGGCGAGGAAGGAGTCGTCGAACGGGCTGCCGTAGGCCGCGTCGAGCGCGTCGAACAGCGCGGCCAGGTTGGCGTGGGTGACCACGACGCCCTTGGGCCGGCCGGTGGAGCCGGAGGTGAAGACGACGTACGCCGGGTCCTCGGGGGAGGGGGAGGGCAGGGCGGTCTCGGCGAGGTCCGGCCGGGCCGCGCGGGACGTGACGGGGACGGCGGGCACGTCGAACCGGGGCCCGCTGCCGTCGGTGACGAGCATCGCGAGGTCGGCGTCCTCGACGACGGCCCGCAGCCGCTCGACCGGATAGTCCGGATCGAGGGGGACGTACGCGGCCCCGGCGGCGGACACACCGAGCAGGGCCACCACCAGGTCGACGCCCCGCTCCACCAGCACGCCGACCCGGTCACCCGGCCCGGCGCCCCGGGCCACGAGCCGGCGGCCCAGGGACTCGGCCGCCACCGCCAGCTCCGCGAAGGTGCGGGTGGCCGCCCGGTCGGAGACGGCGGTTCGCGTCGGATGGTCCAGTGCCACCGCCCTGACCCGACGGAACAGCGAGCGCGTCACCGTGCCGCTCCGAACGCGAGCAGCCGGGCGACGCCCTCCCGGTCGTTCATCAGCCCCTCATGGCTGTAGTCCGCGGACAGGAGCAGCCAGCAGGAGCCGATCCGCTGCGCCGTGCGGACCTGCTGCGCCGCCGGGAAGTAGAGGTCACCGGCGGCTGCGACGGCGTGGACGGGCACGGTGTTCCGCTCCAACTGTTCGAGGTCGTAGAGGCTGGTCCATCCGGTGTACCGGGCGAGCGCCTCGGCCACCTCGGCGAACGGTGCGAGCGCG
Source organism: Kitasatospora sp. NPDC003701 (assembly GCF_053587085.1). Classification (NCBI taxonomy): domain Bacteria; kingdom Bacillati; phylum Actinomycetota; class Actinomycetes; order Kitasatosporales; family Streptomycetaceae; genus Kitasatospora; species Kitasatospora sp. NPDC003701. The sequence continues at coordinate 67,674 of NZ_JBSFNM010000014.1, read as the reverse complement.
GCGTACTGACGGAACATCCAGGGGAAGAACACCTCGCCGTAGAAGTGGAACGGGCGGGCGCGGGAGGCGAACGCGGGCTCCCGGGCGTAGAGCCGGTCCGCCGCCCACCCGGTGGCACAACCCGGCCGCCCGTACGTGTACTCCTGGAGGTAGAACAGGGGTGAGTCGACCAGGTACGTCGCCGCCGCCACCGCTTTCAGGAAACCGTCGGCGAGCCCGTCGCCGTCCCAGGCGGACCGGACGAGGTCGTGGACCGCCGCCATTCCGTTCGCGAAGCCGAACTTCAGGCCGAGGAAGCGGAAACGCTCGGGCGACAGCCGCTCTCCCGTCGGCAGCAGGACCTCGTGCCCGTCGAGGTGCTCGACGATCCGGTCGATGGTCTCGGCGTCCTCGGGATACCTGCGGTAGTACTCGGCGTTCTTCCTCCGGCTCATCACCAGCGTGTCGCTCAGCAGGTCCTCGGCTGTGGTGACCGGCCCCAGGAGCCCGCTCGAGACGAACACCCGGTCGATGCGGTCCGGGAAACGGGACAGGTAGGTCAGGGCGATCGAACCGCCGTAACTCTCCCCGAACAGCGTCCAGTCGGGAATCCGCAGGACGTGCTCGCGCAGGAACTCCGCGTCCTTGACGATGGAGTCCGCGCGGTAGCAGCGAAGCCGGTCCAGGGCGGCGGCCGGCGACAGGCCCGCGATGGTGTCGGCGGTCACCGGCGAGCTGCGGCCGCCGCCGCGTTGATCGAGGAGCACCACCCGGTACCGGTCCAGGGCGGCGTCCAGCCAGGCGGGGACGCGGTTGCGCGGATCGGTGCACTGCCCGCCGGGGCCGCCCTGGAGGAAGAGCAGGTACGGGAGGTGGCGGTCCGCCGCCGAACGGCGCACCACGGTCTGTGCGAAGACCTCGATCGACGGGCCGGCCGGGTCGTCGTGGTCGACCGGGACGTCGAAGCGGTGCTCCTCGACCACGACCTCGCCGTGCTCCGGGGCCCCGCCGGCCGGCGAGGAGAAGGCGAGGATGTTGCGGACCGTCGGACTGCGGCGCAGCCGCGCACCGTCGACGGCCCGGCCCGTGCGGTCCGTCCAGGCCGCGCAGGCCTTGGTCAGGAGCAGGGACGTGACCCCCAGCAGGGCCAGGTCCTCGTCGGGATCGATGCGGGCCTGGGCCAGCCCGGAGGTGAACAGGCGCAGCAGGAAGGCGAGATCGTCCTCGGGTGGGGCGTCGGCAGCCGGCCGGTCCGGGGCGGGTGCCGGTTCGGCGGCGAGCCGTTCGAGCGCGGCCCGGTCCGTCTTGCCGTTGGGAAGCACCGGCAGCGTGTCCACGAACACGAACCGCGCCGGGACGGCCTCGGGTGGCAGGGCGGAGGCGAGGTGGGCCCGCAGCCTCGCCGTCACGTCCGCCGTGGTCTCCCGTTCGATGGTCTCCGGTTCGATGTGCTCCCGTTCGATGTGCTCACCCATAGCGGCGCCTCAGCAGTTTCTCGCCGTACTCCCGGCGGAACAGCCCGCGCTTCTGCAGGAGCGGCACGACCTCGTCCACGAAGTCGGTGAGGTCGGCCGGGAACACCGCGGGCATGATGTTGAACCCGTCCGCCGCTCCCTCCTCGACCCAGGAGCCGATGACGTCCGCGATCCGCTCCGGGGTGCCCGCGACCACCAGGTGGCCGCGCCCGAAACCCTGGTGCGCGATGATGTCCCCGACGGTGGTGCCCTCGCGCCGGGCCATCCCCGTGATCAGCTCGTAGGTGGTGCGGTTGCCCTGGATGCTGTCCGCCGGGGGCAGCCGCTCCACGGGGAAGGGCGCGTCGACGGGACAGTCGGTGAGGTCCGTGTTCAGCATCATCGAGATGTGTTCCAGGGCGTAGTCGACGGCTTGCAGGCCGATGAGCCGGCGCCGCTTCCCGTCGGCCTCGGCCTGGGTCGAGCCGACGATCGGGATCAGCCCCGGCAGTACCTTGACGGTGCGTCCGTTCGTGGCGGCGCGCGAGCGCATCTCGGTGCGGAACCGTGCGGCGTCGCGGATGTCCTCCTGCACGGTGAACACCGCGTCGGCGTGGCGGGCGGCGAAGGACCGGCCCGCCTCCGAGGCGCCGGCCTGGACCATGAACGGGCGGGACTGGGGGCTGCGCTGGATGTTGAGCGGCCCGCGGACCTGGAAGTACTCGCCCCGGTGGTCGATGAGGTGGATCCGGTCGGGGTCGGTGTAGTGCCCGCTGGCGCGGTCGCGGATGACGGCGTCCTCGTCCCACGACTCCCAGAGCCGGTGGGCGACGGTCAGGAACTCCTCGGCGCGGTCGTAGCGCCGCTGGTGGGAGAGCATGGCCGACCGGTTGAAGTTCCGGGCCTCGTTGGGGCTGTTGGACACGACGATGTTCCAGCCGGCCCGCCCGCCCGAGATGTGGTCGAGCGAGGCGAACATCCGGGCGAGGTGGAACGGCTCGTAGTACGAGGTCGACGCGGTCGCGATCAGCCCGATGTGCTCGGTGCCGAGGGCGAGGCCGCTCAGCACCGTGAGCGGTTCCAGGCCGCCGCAGTAGTTGCTGCGTGGTTTGTGCCAGAGCGCGTCGGCGATGAACACGGAGTCCAGCAGCCCTCGTTCCGCGCACTGCGCGAGTTCGAGGTAGTAGCCGATGTCGGTGACACGGGACGAGTCACAGCCGGGATGCAGCCACGCGGAGTCGTGGTGCCCGGGCAGCAGCATGAACAGGTTGAGGTGAATGCTCAAGGCGCCTGACACTTTCAGCTCGTCGCAAGGGTGGTCGTCATGACGGGCGCCAGGGCGTGCTCTTCGCCTCGTGCATCTCGGCCACCAGCCGGATCGCCTCGTCCATGCGCTTCTCGCAGTGCTCGGCGTCGTCCCCCTCGATGAGGGCCCAGGCGACGGCGATCGAGGAGGTGTTCAGCTCCTTCATGACCTGGCCCACAGGGGCCTTCATGCGGATGTGCCGGACTCCGGGCAGGGTCTCCAGGTCGGCCTGTGTCACCCCGTTGCGGAAGCCGGACTTGACGGGCAGGCACACGAAGCCGATGACACCGCCGGGTTCCCACGCGGGCGGCGGCACGAACGCGTCGATGTGGACGCGGGCGTGTGCCGCCCAAAGGCTGACGCCGATGGTGTGCTGCGCGCTGATGCTGACCAGGCCGCCGGCCGGGCGCCAGCCGAGCTCACCGGCGACGAACCGGCCGGGGCCGCCGAACACTTCGAGGTGGAATGTGGTGTTGCGGCCCCCGAGGGCCGAACGGCACCGTTCGGCGAAGGCGCGGGCCTCCGCGTAGAGCTCCGGGTAGTCCTTGGGCGGGAGGGCGATCGAGCGGAACGGGTTCCCGGACTTCGCCTCGATGCACGGGTTCACGTCGCGGGACACCATGAAGGCCTCGATGACCCCGTCCACGACGACGCCGTCGAAATGCCATTCGTCGCCCGACTGCCACTCCTCCACCATGAACGCCTCGAGTTCCGGTGTGGAGGCCAGCAGGTCGAACAGCTCCTCGGCCGTCTCCGCGCGGAAGACGAGGTGGGTGCCGCCGTCCGCCGTCGGCTTGACGATGTAAGGAGCCGTCAGATCGCCGAGCCCGTCCCGCAGTTCGGCCGCCGTGGCCGGCTTCTCGGTGAACACCCTGAACCGCGCCGTCGGCACGCCGTGCCGCTGCCAGAGGGTCTTCTGCAGCGGCTTGTCGCGGCCGGCGAGCGCGACCCCGGCGTCCATCGGTTTGCGGCACCCGAGGACGTCGTTCAGGAAGGCGGCCGTGGTGACCGCGAACTCGTGGCCGGAGACGACGACGTCGACCTGATCGGCGATGCCGAGGTGGGTGAGGGCGGCCCAGGCGAGTTCCGGCTTGTCGAAGGAGGGGAGGAACGCGCGGTGCGCGATCAGGTCCCGGCAGGTCTCCATCACCGCGCGGTCGTGCGCCACGTACAGCACCGTGACGGTGTGGCCGAGGCCCGTCAGATCCTCGATCGCTTCCTGCTCCGCACCCAGAAGAACGATGTTCACCTTGTACCAGATCCCTTCGGCTCGGCGGATGTTCCTGCCCCAGCTCGTGCTCCTGCCCTGCCTCCGCTCATCGCGAGAGGCGCACCGGGAGCACGTCCAGGCTCCGCACGGTGGCGGTGGTGCGGCGGGTGGGCTCCGCCGCGAGGCACGGCCGCAGACCCTCGTCCCGCAGCGCGTGGATCATCGCGGTGATGCTCAGCTTGCCGAACTCGGAGCCGAAGCAGGCGTGTGGCCCCGAACCGAAGCCCAGGTGCGGGTTGGGGCGGCGGTCCAGCTTGATGTCCTGCGGGTCCTTGAAGACGAGGGGGTCGCGATTGGCGGCGGCGAGCAGCGTCACCACGGAGTCGCCCGCCGCGATGCGCGTGCCCTGGATCTCGGTCTCCGTGACCGCGGTTCGGCTCGTGCCCTGCGCCGGCCCGTCGTACCGGATCAACTCGTCGACGCCGGTGGCCACGTGGGACGGAACCGACAGCTCCGGCAGGAGCCCGGGGACGGTCGCCAGCAGGTGCGCCGCGTTGCCGACCATGGCGAAGATCGTCCCGTAGCTCGCGTTGAACATCATCGCGGCAGAGTTGCGGATGTAGTGACTGCCGGCGAACTCCTTGTCCGCCCGCCGGATGAGGTTCGCGATGAGGCCGTCGTCCCCCTCGGGACGCGGGAACCAGCTCTCGCCGAGTTCGTTCAGGCGCTTGCGGGCGGCGTCCCCCTGCGGGATGTTCTCGGGCGCCAGGCCCGCGTCCATCCGCAGGGCGATGCCGTGCGAGATCTCCGCGTAGGCCTCGTCGTCCGGTTCGGGAACGCCGAGGAGGGCCGCGGACATGTGCAGGGCGAAGGGCGCCGCCAGCGTCGCCATCCAGTCGAAGGGCTCGCCCGGCTCCTGGGCGGTCAGCCTGCCGCGCAGGAAGGCGACCGCCTCCTGGAACAGCTGGTCCTTGTCCTGGGAGCGCATCGCGCCCACCAGCAGTTGGCGCAGCGGCGTCTGTTCCGGCGGGTCCATCATCTGCACGTTCTGGCGGAAGTCCGGGATCTCCTCCCCGGTGCGGCCGGGGTCCCGTGCGAAGGTGGCGTGCTCGCGGAGCACGCGCACGCAGTCGGCGTGCCGGACGACCACCCAGGCGCGCATGACCGGATGCCAGTGGATGGGCCGCTCCTCGAGCATCCTGGCGTAGGCCGGGTAGGGGTCGCTGATCATTTCCGGAGAGAGCGGATCGTACATGGGGATGGTGGTCACCGGGCTCCGCCTTCGATCATCGCGGTGGAGGACGCACGCCGCCCCTGTTCAGCGGCGTGCGTCCGGTATCTGTCACGAAATCCGTGCTCTCACTACAGGAGCGCCTGACTCGGAGGTCTGGCGTGGATCACCGGTCCTCCGCCGTGGCTCAGTGGAGGTCTGGCGTGGATCGCCGGTCCTCCGCCGCGGCTCAGTGGTTGTAGGACATGGGGTTCACCTCCCTTCGGTGAGCGGGCGGTCGCACGGGTCGGCAGGGTGTCAGTGGTTGTAGGACATGGGGTTCACCCCCTCTCGGTGAGCAGGTGCGCGAGGCCGGCAGGTGTCGGGTGCTCGAACACGACGCGGAGCGGCAGGTCCACACCGAGCCGCCGGTGGAGGTCGTGCGCCACCCGGACCATGCCGAGCGAATGGCCGCCCAGGGCGAAGAAGTTCTGGTTGACGTCGACAACCGGAACCCCCGACACGTCGGCGAACACGTCGCAGACGGTCTGCTCCGCCCCTTCGGACGGCGGTTGGGCGGTGGACTCCTGGGCCAGCGTCGGCAGCGCCTTCCGGTCGAGCTTGCCGTTGGGGGTCAACGGCAGGGCCTCGACCAGCCGGAATCCCGCGGGCAGCATGTGGCGCGGCAACGACTCGGCCGCGTACTGGCGCAGGACGGCCGGCGTCAGCGTCGCGGTCGCGGGCACGACGTAGGCGACCAGGCGCATGGACGGGGTGTGCTTGTCGACCGCGAGCACGGCGACCTGGGCCACCTCGTGGTGGCGGCGCAGCACCGCCTCGATCTCGCCCAGCTCGACCCGGTAGCCCCGCAGCTTCAGCTGGTCGTCCACCCGCCCGATGAAGACGAGCTGCCCGTCGGCGCGCCAGCGCACCACGTCCCCGGTCCGGTACATCCGGGTGCCCGGCGGACCGAAGGGATCGGCGACGTAGCGGCCCGCGGTGAGGCCCGGCCGGTTCCGGTAGCCGCGGCCCAGCTGCACCCCTGCGATGAACAGCTCGCCGGCGACGCCCGGCGGCACCGGCTGGAGCCACCGGTCGAGCACGTAGGTCCGCATGTTGTCGATCGGCCCGCCGATCGGCGGCTCGGCCGGCCAGGCGTCGGGATCGTCGGGCAGGGCGAATGCCGTCGCCACGTGCGTCTCGGTCGGCCCGTAGTAGTTCGCCAGGTGGCGGCCCGGGACGGCGCGGTGGAACTGCGCCAGCTCGGCGGTCAGCCCCAGGCTCTCTCCGCCCTGGATCACGTGCCGCAACCGGGGCAGTGCGGTGCCGTCGGCCTGGCTGATGTCGATGATCGCGGAGAGGACGAGATTGGGCACGAAGATCTCGTCGACCTCGCTCTTCTCCAGCCACGTCACCAGCTTGTCCAGGTCCCGGCGGGTCTCCTCGTCCGGGAGTTCGACGCATCCGCCGCGCACGGTGGCGATCAGGACCTCGACCAGTGCCACGTCGAAGCTGATCGACGAGAAGTTGGCGATCCGGTGGGGGGACGGGCCGTCCGACGGCGCCGAGATCCGCTCGTACCACCTGATGAGGTTCACCAGGGCGGAACCGGGCATCACCACGGCTTTCGGCAGCCCGGTCGACCCCGAGGTGTAGATCAGGTAGCAGGGGTGGGCCGGCGACAGCGGGCCGACCCGGTCCGCGTCCGTCGGGTTCGTGTCCGCCAGGTCGTGGTCGTCCACCGGCCCGGTCAGTACGAGCTGGGGGCCGCTGTCCTCCAGCATGAACGCCACCCGCTCGGGCGGGTACTCCGGGTCGACGGGACAGTAGGCCGCGCCGGCCTTCAACACGCCCCACACCGCTACCATCAGGTCCACCGACCGGGCCATCGACAGCGCGACGACCGACTCCGGTCCGATGCCCCGGCCAGCCAGGTAGCGGGCCGTCCGGTTCGCCCGGGCGTTCAGCTCGCCGTAGGTCAGGACGGCGTCGCCGCAGCGCACCGCGACCGCGTCCGGCGTCGCCGCGACCCGCGCCTCCAGCAACTCGGGCAGCGTGCTCCGGTCCACCTCCCGTGCGGTGTCGTTCCAGCGGGTCAGGACGTCGGAGCGCTCGGTCGCGGAGAGGATGTCGACCTCACCGATCGCCCGGGTGGCGTCCGTGGCCATCGCGGTGAGCACGCGGACCAGCCGCGCGGTGATCGCCTCGATCGTCGTCCGGTCGAACAGGTCGGTGGCGAACCGGAGTTCGCCGACGATGCCGGTCGGGGTCCGGTCCGGTCCGTGCCGGGCGTCGAAGTTCAGGTGCAGGTCGAACCCGGACGGTCCGCAGCCGTGCACGCGTGCCGCCGCGCGCAGTCCGGGCAGTGGCCACTCGAACTCCTCCGCCTCGGCCGTCACGAGCACCTGGCAGAGCGGGCTCCGGCCCGGGACTCGTGGCGGGTTGACGGCCTTCAGGACCTCGTCGAACGGCACGTCCTGGTGGGCGAAGGCGGCGAGGTCGGTCTCGCGGACCCGGCGGAGCAACTCCGTGAGGGTGGGGTTCCCCGAGAGATCGGTGCGCAGCACGACGGTGTTGGTCAGGAACCCGATGACGTCGTCCGGCACTTCGTCGCCGCGCTCCGAGGCGAGGGTGCCGATCGGCAGGTCCAGTTCGCCGGTCAGCCGGCCGAGGAGCACGGCCAGCGCGGTGTGGACGATCATGAGCATCGTCGTCCCGGTGCGGTGCGACAGCTCGGCCAGCCGCGCGTGCTCCTCGGGGGAGACCGTGAACCGGACCGAGTCCTCGTCGCCACTCGGCGCGGTCGGGCGCGGGTGGTCGAAGGGCAACGCGAGTTCGCCGCCCAGGTCCGACAACGCGGTTCGCCAGAAGGAGAGTTGCCGTGCCGCGAGGCTGCTCGGGTCCGCCGGGTCGCCGAGGCGCCGCTGCTGCCGGAGCAGATGGTCCGCGTGCTGCGCGGGCGGCGCCGCCCACGCGGGGGCGGCGCCGCGGCACCGCGCCGCGTAGGCCTTCGCGAGATCACGGCCGAGCGGGCCGACCGACGCACCGTCACAGGCTGTGCGGTGCAGCAGAAGCAGCAGGACGTGCTCCTGCGCGGTGGCCTCGAACAGGGTGGCGCGTACGGGAGACTCCGTCGCGGGGTCGAAGGTGTGAGCCGCGGCGACCGCGAGCTCCCGCTCCAGGTCGGACGGTGCGACGGTGCGGGCCTCGAAGGCGGGGCGGGCGTCCGGGAGTACGTGCTGGACGGGAAGCCCGGCCACCTGGTCGATCACCGTGCGCAGGCTCTCGTGGCGCAGGACGACATCGGTCAGGGCGGCCTCGAGCGCGGTCCGGTCCACTGCGCCGTGGAGACGGGCGACGATCGGCACGGTGTGCGTCGAGGCGGTCCCCCGCAGCTGCTCGAGGAACCAGAGGCGGAACTGGCCGGGGGAGGCCGGCAGCGGGACCGGCCGGCTCACGGACCGTAACAGGTCCGGTTCGGCCGTCGGCGCGATGTCGTTCAAGACTGCTCCCTTGTCGGTGCGTCCGGGGCGTCGTCAGCGGCTGCGCGCGTCGCCTCCGGACGGATCGGCCGCTGGAGGAGGGTGGCGCACGGTGCCGATCGGTTCGAGGGTCCAACGAAAGATCTCGGTCGGGCGAACACGGCGGGGACACCCCTCGGGTCCGGCGCCGGCGGCTCTGCTCGGGCTCCGGATCGTCCCGGCAGTCACGCCCGCCTTGCTGTCCCACACGCTCACCACAGTGACTGCCGGTCAGGAACTCGTCAAGGTCCTCTGCACATGGATGTCGCCCGGCCCCCGCACCGGTCGGGATTCGTCGGTTGCCGACAGCCGGGTCCGCGGTGCCGCCCCCCTGGCCGCTGCCGTGCGGTGTTCTCCGGCCCCCACCTGGTCGAGGAAGATCGATTTCCCGGACCGGCCTGCTCAACGGCTTCTTCGGCGACCCTCCACCGCACCCCCGCTTCGCCGGGACCCCTCCCCGCGGCGGAAGCCCCGGATTCGCTCCGTCTGCAAACCCGGGCCGTCCGGGCGCTTGTACGCTCCCTGGCTCGGTGCGAGACTGGCGCGGTCACGGAGGTCGCGAATAGGGAGTTTCGTTGAACGTGCAGGAGAGAGTCCTCGCAGAGTACGAGCAACAGGGCTTCAGTATTGTCCGCGACGTCATTCCGCCGGATTTGCTGGGGGAGGTGAAGGCCCATGTCGAATGGCTCACCGGTCGCTATCCGGACCTCCGGCCGGAGCACCTCCACCACCCGCTGATCCGCAACGACGCCTTCTGGGTCCGTCTCGTCTCCGACCCCCGGTTGGTGGACATCGCCGAACTCTTCCTCGGCCCGGACGTCGCGTGCTTCACGGCGCACTACATCTGCAAGCCGCCCTACGACGGTCAGCCGGTGCTGTGGCACCAGGACGGTTCGTACTGGAACCTCGATCCGATGCGGGCGCTCACCGTGTGGGTCGCCGTCGACCGGTGCACGAGGGAGAACGGCTGCCTGCGGGTGATCCCCGGCAGCCATCGGCTGCCGCTCCACCCCCCCGTTCGCCGGGTGGACTCACCGAACATGTTGTTCTCGGTCTCCGAGGAGGAACTGGTCCGGGAGTGGTCGGAGCGCAACGGTGTCGTCGACATCGAACTCAATCCGGGCGACGTCGAGATCCACCATCCGAACATCCTGCACTGTTCGGACCCGAACACCTCGCCCGCGCGCCGCTGCGGACTGGACATCGGATACATTCCGGCGACCACCCGGATCACCAGCGATGGCCTCTATCTCAATCCCCTCCTGGTGCGTGGCGAGCCCGTCGCCGGAATCAACAGCTACCGGCCCTATCCCTCCTATGTCCCGGGAGAAACGATTCCGTTCGCGGGAATGGAGACGTGGGACCAGGAGATCGCGGAGCGCAACGTCCACCACGCCGGTGACGCCCCGGACGCGGAGTCCCCGCTCGACGCCACCTACCGGATGATCGATCGGCTGGAGGAGGGCACCGTCAAGCGCTGAACCGCGCGCACCGAAGGGCGTGCGGGCGCACCGGACGGAGCCGGCCGCCCTCCCGCGGGGTGAACCCGGGTGCGCAGGAAGGCGGCCGGGGAACGGCCGGCATCGCGCCGGCTCAGGCCCGCATGGTGCGGATCTCCCGGTTCAGCAGGGGCAGCAGGCTGACGACGACGTAGGCGACCCCGCAGGCGACGATGACCTCCTGCGCCCCGTACGCGGCGGCGAGCGGTCCCACGGCGAGTTGGGAGAGCGGGATCGCCACGTACGAGAACAGCTCGTCGTAGGCCGCGACCCGTGACAACGACTCCTCGGGGACGGCGGCTTGGAGCGTGGTCTCCCAGCCGATGGAGGCCACGGTGAGGCCGAGTCCGCCGACGAAGGCGGCTGCGGACACGACCCACACGTTCCCGGTCGCCCCGACCGCCAGCAGCGGCAGGGCCGACAGGGTCCCCCAGACCGCGCCGTCACGCAGCGGCCGGCGCAGGACGAGCTTGACGGCGACGATGCTCATCACCAGCAGCCCGATCGCGCGCACGGTCTGTACGGTGCCCCAGCCGACGGCGCCGTCGTGGTCCAGCACCACCTGCGCCCCGAGCACGTTCCACGGACCGACGTTGGCGGCGTTGACGAGGGCGAAGGAGACGGTCATGACGACCACCCAGCGCATCGAGCGGAAGGTGGCCCAGCCGTCGAGCAGGTCGCGCCAGAGCGGCCCGCGCGCCGCGGGCGGCCGGCTCGTTCCGGGGATGCGGGTGAAGGCCGCGGCGGCCAGGAGGTAGGAGGCCGCGTCGGCGGCGAGGGCCCACCCGCCACCGACGGTGGCCACCAGGATGCTGGCGAGCATGGGGCCGAGGATGCGCACGGTGTTCTGGCTGCTGGCCAGGAGCGCGTTGGCGCGCTGGAGGTCCTGCCGCTCGACGAGTTCGGGCACGATCCCGCGCAGCGCGGGCTGCGAGAACGCGTTCACGACGCCGCCGACGAGGGCGAGGCCGACGAACACCGCGAGGTGGTAGCGGGACGAGAGCAGCAGGACGGCCATCGTGGCCATCACGGCGGCGGTGCACAGGTTGGACACGATGAGCACGGTCCGCCGGCTCACCCGGTCGGCCACCGTGCCGCCCAGGAGCAGGAGCGCGAGGGTGGGGATCATGTTGGCGGCCAGGACGATGCCCAGATCGGCCGCTCGGCCGGAGGCCTGGAGCACGGAGAGGGCGAGCGCGACGGTGGTCATCGAGGAGCCGGCCAGGTCGACGGTCCGACCGGCGAAGAACCAGCCGAACCGGCTTTTCAGAAGGTGCTTGGTCGGGGTGGGGGCTGTACTCACGGTATCTGTCACGCCGCCAATATCCCGCCCCCCGCCGGGTCAGGTGAATCCTTGCGACGACGGTCGCAACAACGGCCCGAAGCCCGTCACATGGGGCTCACCAATGTTCTTGACAGGGTGCAGAAGACCATGGACCCTGATCAACGGGGCACGTGAAGGCGTCATCAACTTCCGGCGGAATGGAATACGTTGAACCCGACCGAGGCCAAGCTGGCGGACATCTGGTGCACCACGCTGAGAACATCAGACGTGGGGCGCGAGAGTGACTTCTTCGCCATCGGCGGCGATTCGTTATTGCTCTCCAGGGTCGTCGGCCACATTCGGCGGGCCTGGCACATCGAGATCACGCTTCGGGACCTCATCGAGCGCCCGGTGCTCTCCGAGCTGGCCCAGTGGATCGACGAATCCCGCAGGGAGACGGAGCACGGACCGAGCCGCGTCGAACGAAAGGTCCCATGATGAAGTCGGTCGTGTTCGTCGATCTGCCCACGTACGAGAACATGCTTCCGCTCGCCGCGGGCTACATGCAGGCGTACGCGCAGAACGACCCGGAGATCAGGGCCGCCTACCGCTTCGAAATCGCCTCGTTCCCGGCCGCCTCGGATCGTGAGCGCATTCTGAAGGAACTGATCTCCAGAGAAGCGGACGTCTACGCGATCGGGTGCTACCTCTGGAACGCGAAGCTGGTGCGGTGGCTGCAACGTGAACTGACGGCACGGCGCCCCGACGCCCACCTCCTGCTCGGCGGCCCGCAGGTGATGAAGAACGCGCGCCGCTATCTGCCCGAACCCGTGGACAACGTCTACATCTGCAACGGGGAAGGCGAGGTGACCGTCCACGGGCTGCTCGCCCAGCTCGCGCAGGACCAGGCCGACCTGAGCCTCGTCCCCGGCCTGTCGTTCTGGGCGGGCGGCGAGCTGGTGACGACGGAGCCGGCTCCCCGGATCAACAGCCTCACCGAGATCCCTTCGCCCTTCCTCACCGGCGTCTTCACCGAGAGCGAGTACAGCTTCGCGATCATGGAGACCAACCGGGGCTGCCCGTTCCGCTGCAGCTTCTGCTACTGGGGCGCCGCCACCAACGACAAGGTGCACAAGTTCGAGGTCGAGCGCCTCAAGGCCGAACTCGACTGGATCACCGATCACGGGTTCGCCGGAATCTTCATCGCCGACGCCAACTGGGGCCTCGCCCCCCGGGACGTCGAGCTGAGCGAATACCTGGTGGAACGCAAGAAACTGACCGGATTCCCGATGATGGTGAACATGGCGGCGGCCAAGAACAAGCCGGCCCGCATGGCCGAGATCACGGAGATCTTCGTGCGCGGCGGGCTCATGGCCACCCAGCCGATATCGCTGCAGAGCCTGAACGACGAAACCCTCAGACTGGTCGACCGCAAGAACATCCGGCAGGAGACGTACATCAGTCTGCAGCAGACGCTGCGCAGCAAGGGGATCAGCTCGTACATCGAACTGATCTGGCCGCTTCCGGGGGAATCCTACGCAACGTTCAAGGAGGGCGTCACGAAACTGTGCCGCTCCGATGCGGACACCCTGATCATCTACCCGCAGCTGCTCCTCAACAACACTCCGATGTTCTCCCGGCAGGAGGAATTCGGGCTCCAGGTCGAACCCGCGCCCAGCGAGGTGGCCGAGGCCGACGTGGTGGTGGCCACGAACTGGGTGTCACGTGAGGAATGCCGGGACGGATTCTGGCTCTACTACGCGATTCACTGCCTGTATAACATGCGCGGTCTGCTCCTGGTCTCGAAATACCTCGACCAGCAGGGCGTGGTGTCCTACGGGGACCTCTTCGCCTCGTTCGCCGACTACCTCAAGGCAGGCGATGGCGACATCTGCCGCTTCTTCTCCCGGTCGATCGAGAATCTCGCGAACTACGACCTGATGAACACCGGTATCACCGCCCATATGATCCTCAGCTCCCACCGCGAGGAGTTCGACCGGCTGCTCTTCGACTTCGTCAGGGAGCAGGAGTGGTGGGCCGATCCGGTCGCCCGGGCGGCGTTCGAGCTGGACCTGCTGGTCCGGCCGTACGTCTACCGGGAGCCGTTTCGCCTGCCTTCCGTCGGATTCCGCGAGGTCGAGCCGGAGGCCGTCGACGACTACGCGGTCGAGCTGGCCCTGCCCCGACACCCCGCGCTCGCCGCGTTGTTCGAAGACGGGGAGGCGCTCGCCGAGGGGGACGATGCGGGTACCGGGCGGACGGTCGTGCGGATCGACCACCGAGGCCGGCAGAAGGTGCCGTACATGGCGCGCCGCAGCCTGGAGCACAACGCGAACTACTGCCAGGGGATCGTCCTGAGGTTCCGTGAGGTGCTTCCGACCCTGAGCCGTACCAGGACCGACCAGAACCCCAGGACGTGACGAGTTGCAGCGACAGGACGGAGCACCCATGCGGAACCCGGCGGAAGACGGCACGGCCGGCGCGGCGAACCCGGCGGAAGTCGAGGAGGCGCTCGTCGACTGGCTGCGGAGCGAACTCGGCGACAGCGGGATCACGGCCTCGGACAACTTCCTCGACATCGGCGGCTACTCGCTGCTGTTCTCGAAACTGAACCGGTTCCTCGGCGCGACGTACGGCGTGGTCCTCGACATGGAGGCGACCTACACGGAGCCGCTCACCGTGTCCGTGATGAAGATGCAGGCGGCACAGAAGCAGTAGGCGACGGGGAGGACGGACATGAGAAGCTCCGAGCATACCGAATTCGCGCTGACACCCGATGAGTTGGCGTCGTTCCACCGGAACGGCTATCTCGGGCCGGTGACCGTCTACGACCCGGACGAGATGGACCGGATGTGGCGGACGGTCCAGCGCCAGTCGCTGGACCGGTCGCGGGCCGCGTATCCCGACGCGGGAGCCGAGGCGGCGAACATCGTCAACTACGACCGCCACCTCGACATCGAGGTGCTGGCCCGGCACGTGCTGAACCGTAGGATCGTGGACCGGGTGGCCTCCATCCTCGGCCCCGACATCCTGTGCTGGCGCACCGAGTTCTTCCCCAAGTACCCCGGGGACGAGGGCACCGACTGGCACCAGGCCGACACGTTCGCCAACGCCAGCGGCAAGCCGCAACTGCTGTGGCCCGGAGAGTCCGAGACCGAGTTCGGCGCCGGCACGCTCACGGTGTGGACCGCCTTCACGGACGCGACCCTCGACAACGGCTGCCTGCAGATCATCCCCGGCACCCAGCACGAGCGGAACTACGACGAGACCCGGCACATGGAGTACGACACGAAACGCGTCAACTCCGAGGTCAAGAACGGCGTCCGGCGAGGGTTCTTCGGATACGACTACCGGCAGCTCCAGGTCGACCCGGACTGGCAGCCGAGCGAGGAGGACGCCGTCCCCCTGGTGATGAAGAAGGGGCAGAGCGTCATCTTCTGGTCGACGCTGATGCACGCCTCGCTGCCGAACGGCACCAAGGACAGCTACCGGATGGGCTTCGCCTGCCGGTACGTCCCGACGAAGGTGCGCATCTACCCGGACACGGACCACATCGAGGAGTACGGCGGCGCGATCTCCCTAGAGAAGTGGTCGGCCGTGCTGGTGAGCGGCGAGGACACCTACCGGCACAACAGGATCGCCGAGGTGCCGCGATGACCAGCCCGTTCGACCACGAGGACGAGACCTTCCACGTGCTCGTCAACGGCGAACTGCAGTACTCGCTCTGGCCGGCGTCCGTGAAGGTGCCCGCCGGGTGGTCCGTCGCGCTCGCCGACGCGGACCGGGGGCGCTGCCTCGACCACGTCGACGAGCACTGGACCGACCTGCGGCCCAGGAGCGTACGGGAGGCCTCGGGCCAGGGCGGGTGAGCGGAGGCGGGTGTGCGATCACCGGTTCCGTTGATCGCGGGGGCGTCATAAACTGTGATCTCGTGACCCTCTTACGCTTCGGGCCGGACGCACTGCAGGCGAGCAGGTTCGCCGTGTCGCCGCTCGCCGAGACGCTGAGCGAGATCACCCTGCTGCGGCAGGCGCTGGAGCGGCGGGTCGTCGGCCCGCGCGTCGAGGCGTTCGGCCGCTGGCTGGGCGCGTCCTCGTTCGTCGGCGGTCTGCTGCGGCTGGTGACGGCCACCAAGTACCTGCCCGACTTCGTGGCCATCCCGCCCCAGGGCGGGCTGACCGGCAGCCTCGCCGACGAACTGGCGGCGATGCGCGCGATCGACGACCCGGCGGCGCGCGCCATGCTCGCCGAGGCGCAGCGGTTCGCCTGGGCCAGCGACGGGATCGCCTGGGCGGAGGCCGACGGGATCACCGAGCGCACCGCCCGCGTGTTCGCCGACCTGTGGACGCAGTTCGTGGAGCCGGACTGGCAGCGGCGCCGGGCCGTGATGGAACGCGACATCCGCCACCGCGCGGGCGTGATCGCCGTCAGCGGCTGGCGGCGCGCGCTGGAGGGCATGGCGCCCGGCGTCCAATGGGTCGGTCACGACGCGATCCGGTTCTCCACCCAGAACTACGCCGACCGCCACATCGGGAGCGACGGCCTCGTCTTCGTTCCGCATACCGGGCGGTCCGGACAGTGGACCTGCGAATCGCCCTCACAGATCGCGTTCGTGTACCCGGCCAAGGGTGCCATGGCCGAGGACGCGCAGACGGACGGCGGGGTGGCCCGCCTGCTCGGCCGGGGGCGGGCCAGTATCGTCGCCGAGTTGCGGATGTCGGCGACACCGTCCCAACTGGCGGTCGTGCTCGGTGTCTCGCTCGGTACGGTGTCCGCCCACCTGGCGGCGCTGCGCGACGCCGGGGTCGTGACGACCCGGAGAAGCGGTCGGGCGGTGTACTACGAGCTCACCTCGGTCGGGGACGAACTCGCCCGCCTCGTCACGGCCGACGGCAGGGCCGGATAGCCGTTCTCCCCGGCCGGAACGGGCCTTACCCGATCGCGCAGTCCAGGACGCGGCCGTCGGCGGTGCCGACGAGCAGGCGGCCGGGCCCGGTGGCGGTGAGCGCCGTCGGGACGGCGGGGACACCGGCGACGGTCAGTCGGTGGCGCCGGTGGAGGGTGCCGTCGTGGAGGTCGAGGGCCAGGAGCTCGCCGTTGCGGTAGGCGAGGTACGCGGTGTCCGGTCCGGTGTCGAGGTCGGTGGCGACGTGGTCGGTCCGGAAGACCCAGCGGGGCGCGCCGTCGGTGGCCGCGCGGCGTACGACGAAGGAACCGCCGGGCTGCAGCCCGTGGCCGTGGTAGACGGTGCCGGCGTGCACCAGGTCGCCGTCGTCGGTCTCCGCGCCCGGGCCGGGGAAGTGCGTCTCCCCGGGCTCCCAGGAGAACGGGAACCGGGGCTGGGCGGCCGGCCCCTCGGGCGAGCGCACCGAGAGCCAGTGCTGTTTCCGCGCGACCTCGTTGACGTAGTCCCGGCTGCCGCGCCGGATCCGCAGGCGCTCGTGCAGGTCGACATACGCCGTGGTCCGGTGCTGGATCAGCAGGCCGTCGGCGAGGGCGGTGCGTACGACGGGCTGCTCCGGGTCGTCCTCGTCCCGGTGGAGGGTGGCCAGGACCGCGCCGTCCGGCAGCTCGTCGACGGCGAGGACGTGCCGGCGGGGCTCCCAGTCCGGGCTCAGCGCGGAGAGCGCCCGCTGCGCCCCGTCCCTTCCGTCGGGACGCGGGGCGGGCACCCGGGGGCCCGCCAGCTCGGCAGCGGTGAGCGAACGGGGTGCGGCGGCGTGCCAGTCGGGCCGCCGCACGACGGCGACGTGGCCCTCGGTGTGTGCCTTCCGGTCCTTCCAGTCGTCGGGCGGTGCCATCAGCACGCGCAGGGCCTGCCCGTCGAGCCAGCTCAGTCCGAGGACCTGGCGGCCGAAGTCATGCTCGATGAGGGAGGTGGTGGTGCCCGCTTCCCAGTCGAGCAGGAGCAGCTCGCCCTCGAAGAAGTAGCCGCCGTCGTACTCCCCGGTGCCGACGGCGAGCAGGGGCGCCGTGGGGTGGAAGGCCAGCGTGTGCACCGGGAACCGCGTCCGGAGCACGGCCCGGCAGGCGAGGTCCCCCGTGCGGTACACCCCGACTGTCGCCGTTCCGGCGAACCCGCGCTCGCCCGCGACGGCGAGCAGGCCGCGCGACTCGTCGGGCACGGCGAGGACGGGCTGACCGACCTCGGCGAACGGGCGGTCGCCCAGGACGTGGAGGACGCGGAGCGGGGTGGTCATGCCGGAGATTCTCCCAGCCGGCGGCGTCGGGCCGTCGCGCGGGCCCGGCGGCAGACGGGGCAGCCCCGGACGGGACTCCCGTCCCGGAGCCCATGACCACTCCCGTGCCACCGCGTTCTCGGGGGCCGACCGGGGTGGCCTCCAGGAGGAGGGGGCGGGGAGCGGCGCGTTCGGCGACCATGGGGTGGCGAGCAGTCGGGGCCGACGTGGAGGTGGCGATGAGAGTCGTGTTCGTGCACGGGGCGTGTGTGCGGGACGGGTCGTGGTGGTGGCACCGTACCGCCGAGCTGTTGCGGGAGCGGGGCGTGTCGAGCGTGGCCCCGGCGCTGCCGAGCTGTGGCGAGGCCGGCCCGCCCGGTGGCGTCGGCGGTCCCGGGCTGCCCGAGGACGTCGCCTCGGTGCGGCAGGTGCTGGAGGCCGGCGACGAGCCGACCGTCGTGGTCGCCCACAGCTACGGCGGCGTCGTCACCGCGGAAGCCGCTGCGGGAATCGGGTCGGTGCGCCACGTGCTGCTGGTCTCCAGCTACCTGCCCGAGGTCGGGCAGAGCCTGTCGGACTTCGGGAGTGACGGTCCCGCCCCGTTCCTCGACGTCGACCCCGAGGCGGGCACCTTCGGGGTCCGCCCCGAGCTGCTCGTGGACACGTTCCTTCAGGACTGCGCCCCCGAGGTCCAGACGCAGGCGGCGGACCACCTCGCCCGGCAGAGCGTGCAGGTGACCGGGCAGCCGGTCGGGGCGGCCGCATGGCAGCAGGTGCCCTCGACGTACCTCGTCTGCGCCCAGGACCGGGGCACCCCGCCGCGGCTGCAGCGCGAGTTCGCGCGCCGGGCGGGCAGCGTCGTCGAACTCGACGCCGGTCACCACCCGTTCCTGTCCCGGCCTGCGGCGGTCCGGGACCTGCTGCTGAGCCTGTGACGGCAGGTCCGGACCGCCGATGCCGCGGTGCTTGAGCCGGCTCAGGAGAAGCGCGGAGCAGCGCCGAGCGGCGCCCACGAGACCGTCACCCCGACGCGAACGATCCCTGAGGCTCCTCGGTCCTGAGGACCGCCGCTGACTGCGGGACAGGTTCGCCGGGTCAATTCGGTCGAGACCGATCCAGCAGTCCGAGTAGCCTCGCCCCTGTGGTGGATGAAGAGCAGTACGTCCGGTACCGGGAAGACTCGAAGGTGCTGGCAGCGATAGGGGAGCATGTCGACGCCCAGGTCGGCCGTGTCACGGTGCGACTGCCCAGGGCCGTGGCCGAGGCGGCGGTGGCCGCCTGGGAGCGGGACGAGCTGGGTGAGATCGGTGAGGAGACCCATGAGCAGTACGAGCTGCGGGACCAGGCCGGTGATCTGGCACTGATCGGCCTTGCGATCTCGGACGACGGCCGCTGGGAGGGCGAGGAGGTCGTCGTCGACCTGCCTGTCGGCTCTGCGGGGGCGGCCGTGCGGGCGTCGCAGTAGTCGGGCCGCGGCGCGAACCGGCCCACCGCCCCGTCGGCGTCACCCGTGATGTCACGGCCGACTCGGTGTCCGGGAGCAGCGGCCCGTCCCACCGGTAACTGCCCTGGCCCGGAGCGCGGTGGACCTCGCCACAAGACCTCGGGGCGGGGTCAGCCCTGGGCGGTGGGCCTCACGACGATCTCGTTCACGTCGACGGTGGCAGGCTGCTCGACGGCGAACGCGATGGCTCGGGCGATCGCCTCCGGCGGGATCGCGATCCGGTCCCGCATCTCCATGATCTCCGCTCGGACCCGCGGATTCGTCGATGCCTCGGCGAATTCCGTCCCGACGGCGCCGGGCGAGACGGTGGTCACCCGCAGAGAGTCACCGGCCTCCTGGCGCAGGCCTTCGCAGATCGCGCGGACGGCGAACTTCGTTCCGGCGTAGACCGCCATGGTCGGCACGATGCGATACGCGGCCGTGGAGGCGACGGTGACGAAGTGCCCCTCGCCCTGGGCCCGGAAGACCGGCAGGGCGGCGCCGATCCCGTGCAGCAGGCCCTTGACGTTGACGTCGACCATCTCGTTCCACTCGTCGACCCGCAGGTCGTCCAGAGGCGAGATCGTGCCGACCCCGGCGTTGCTGACCAGCACGTCGAGCCGGCCGAATCGCTCGCCGGCCAGGGTGACCAGGGCGTGCAGATCGTCCCGCCGCGTCACGTCCGTGCGGATGTGCACGGCCGTGCCACCCGCGTGCTCGATCCGTGCCACCAGGTCCGCGAGGCGCTCGGACCGGCGCGCCCCCAGGACGAGCCGCGCGCCCCGCTCGGCAAGCAGCAGCGCGGTCGCCTCGCCGATGCCGCTTCCGGCTCCCGTGATCGCCACGACCTTGCCGTCGATTCCCGTCATGATGTCCGCCTCTTCCTTCCGAATGTCCGGTGACCGGTGACCTGCCGAGGTCATCGGTGAGCGCTGCGACCTCCCGCTCGGAATCCAGTCTGTGCCGTCCTCAGCCTGGTATCCAGAACGTACTTATGCTGGAACCAGAGGTACCATCCACCATGAAGACGCAGCCGGATCAGCGCCGTGAGCTCGCCGCCTTCCTCCGCAGCCGCCGCGAGCGGATCACCCCCGACCAGGCCGGACTCCCACACACGGGCAGGCGGCGTACCCCGGGTCTGCGGCGGGAGGAACTCGCGCTGCTCGCCGGGATCAGCGCCACCTGGTACACGTACCTCGAGCAGGGCCGGGACATCCGCGTCTCGGACCAGGTGCTCGACGCCCTTGCCACGGCGCTGCGGCTCGACCGGTACGAGCGCGGTCATCTCTTCCAGCTCGCCGGCCACGCGGCGGTGGCCGTAACCGAGGAACCCGAGCCGCTCGCCGCCGAGGTGGCCGCCGTCCCGCTCCTGCTCCAGCCGTGTCCGGCCTACATCATCGGCGGCAACTACGACGTGCTCAGCTGCAACCGGGCGGCCGACGAGCTGTTCCCGCACCTCACCGCACCGGCGAACCGGCCGGCGAACTTCGCCCGCTGGGTGTTCCTCGAACCCGCCGCCCGGGACGTCCTGGTCGACTGGGAGATCGAGGCACGCGGCCTGCTCGCGCGGCTCAGGACACTGGCCGGACGCCACCCGGGCGACCCCCGGTTCACCCGGCTGGTCGAGGATCTGGACGCGGGCAGCCCTGACGTCCGTGCCTGGTGGCCGCAGTACGACGTGCAGGCCCGGCACGGCGGACGGAAGCGACTGCGCCTCCCGGGGCGCGGGGTGGTCGAGTTCGCCTACACCGCCTTTCACCTGGCCGAACAGCCGGAACAGACACTGGTGATCTACTCCGAACCGGAGACCGGCTGACCGGGCTTCGGACGGGTCACCGCTCTCGCGGCTTGTCCCGCGCCGTCGTGTCGATCAACGGGACCCTCAAGGGGCGGCCGCGCACTCGTGTCACTTCCCGTCCAGCGCCGCCACCAGCTCCGGAAGGCCGCCGCCGGCCACGACGAGGGCCAGGTGGTCGTGGAAGTCCCTGCTGCTGACGATCGGGCCGTCGCGGGCCCGCAGCACCCGGAGGTTGGCGGCTGCGGCCGCGCTGACGGTGCGCCGGCCCCGGTCTCGCGCGGACGCCGGCGGATCACCTGAACCGCCGACCGGCAGGCCGGGCCCGTACGACGGAACGCCGTTCGGCTTCCGCGGACGCGAGCACCGCGGACTCCCGGTGAACCCAATGGGTCCGAGCATCCGTCACTTCGACTGAAGGGCGCCTGGTGGACAGGCGGACCCGGTTCGCACCGACTGAGGGAGTGCTCGTGAAGAAGATCAAGACGGCGGTGGTCGCCACCGTTCTCGCCGGTGTCGCGTTGACGGCAGCGCCCGCCGAGGCGTCGGCGGAGCCGATGCACTGCACCAGCCCCACCTGGGGTGGCGAGTACCTCTGCGGCGCCGAGTACGGCCAGCCCGGCATGGCGGAGTACGCCTACCGGGACGGTCGCCGGATGGTGTTCGTGATCGGCACCGACCACGCCGTGTGGACGCGTTCGAGCAGCGCTTCCGGCAAGAAGAGCGGCTGGACCTCGCTGGGCGGCTACAAGACCGGTGGCGTCGGCATCACCGCCACCGACATGGGCGGCGGCCAGTTCGAGATCGCCGCGAGGGGCACGGACAACCGCCTGTGGGCCCGGCGCCACGGCGCGGACGGCAGCTGGAGCGCGTGGACCCAGATCTCGTAGCACCTCTCCGCCCGGCGCGGACCCGGCCGTTCTCCGCCGCCTGCTCACCCGCGCAGGAGTCCTGCCGCGCCGAGGGCGGGGCCGCTGCGGCCCCCTCGGACGAGAGGATCCCCGCGCTGCGCCCACCTGCCCGTCGTCCGCGACCCCGAGGATCGCGGACGACGGGCAGGGCGAGGTCCGCCCCGGCCGGACCGGCCGACCCCCGCCTCAGCGCCGGGCCAGGGCCAGCACGCTCAGGCCGAACATCGCGACCCCCAGGGGGAGATGGACCGACGGGACGTGCGCGACGCCGAGCACGACCTGGACCGACGCGAGGACGAGGAAGCCCGACGCGTACCAGATGGACCGGGGCGAGCCGCCGCCCGGCTTCCAGGCCAGCACCGCCGCGAGCACGTACAGCATCGACGCCCCGTACATCACCCGGGCCCCGACGCTGTGCAGCGTCTCGCCGTAGGAGGCGGTCAGCAGCAGCCCGGCGGAGACCGCCTGGAGGAAGATGGTCAACGTCTGCAGGCCGACCGCGACTTGCAGGAACGAGGGGCCGCGCCGGGCGTTCACCGTCGTCGTCACCTGAGTGGCCATGTGGTAGTCCCCTTGTCCGCCCTCGGGCAGTAGATCGATAAGGTCTCACCAGCCCGACGACGCGGGCCTGCGAAAGGTAAGGCGAGGGGGCGGGCGCATGACGGGGACCGCGGGGGCCGGCGTGGAAACGGACGGGACGGCCGGCGAGCGGCGACAACTGATCAACGTCGCCTACCGGCTGCTCGGCTCGGTGACCGAGGCCGAGGACGCCGTGCAGGACGCCTACGCGCGCTGGTACCGGCTTCCCCGGAGCCGGCAGGAGGAAATCCTCTCGCCCGGTGCCTGGCTGACGACGGTCACCAGCCGGATCTGCCTGGACGTGCTCGGTTCGGCGCGGGCCCGCCGCGAACGCTACGTCGGCGCGTGGCTGCCCGAGCCGCTGCCCGATCGCGCCGAGTGGGACCACGTGGGCGGAGCCGGGATCGCCGGCGTCGCGGACCCCGCCGACCAGGTCGTCCTGGACGAGTCGGTGTCCATGGCCTTCCTCGTCGTCCTGGAGTCGATGACGCCCGCCGAGCGGGTGGCGTTCGTCCTGCACGACGTCTTCCGCTACCCGTTCACCGAGATCGCCGACGTCCTCGACCGCACACCCGCCGCCTGCAAGCAGTTGGCCGCCTCGGCCCGGCGCCGGGTGAGCGCCGGGCGCACCGCGATCGCGGCGACCGGTCAGGGCGAGGTGGTGCGGCAGGTCAAGGAGGCCTGGCGGACCAGGAACATCGCGGCGCTGGTCGCGCTCCTCGATCCGGCGGCCGTGATGACCGCCGACGGCGGCGGCATGGTCGGCACCGTCCTGCGCCCGGTCGAGGGTGGCGCGCGCATCGCCCAGTACATGGTCGCGATCGCGGACAAGGCCCCGGGGCTCGAACTCCTGGAGCGGACGGTCAACGGCGTGCCGGGTCTGGTCGCCCACCGCGCCGGCGTCGTCCTGACCGTGGCCGCCTTCGACGTCTCCGACGGCCGCGTCACCCGGATCTGGGCGGTCCGCAACCCGGAGAAGCTGCGGCCCTGGGTGCGGGAGGGCTGACCGGCCCGCCCCCGGGGGCCCGGGCCGCACGCCCCGGCCCGCACGGTGTGCTCGGAGGTGCCGGCCACCGTCCGTCGATGTCGACGACCATGGAACCGATGGTCATCCTATTGGGCAATTCGGGTGACTGGCGTCGGATCAGGCGGATATCGGTGATTATGATCCACTTCTTGTGACGAACAGTCAGAGTACCGAACCAGCAACCCAGTCGGCCGAGGTGGTGATCCTCGGCGCCGGCCCCGCGGGGCTCCTCCTCGCGAACCTGCTCCACCGCGACGGGATCGACTGCGTGGTCCTGGAGCGCGCCGACCGCACCCATGTCCGGACCAGGGCGCGCGCCGGCTTCCTGGTGGCCAACACCGTCCGGATCCTGGACCGCCACGGCCTGGCCGACGGGTTGCACCGGCGCGGCCGGCAGCACGGCGCCTGCGAGTTCCGCACCGCCGAAGGCCGCTTCCGCCTGGACTACGGCAGCCCCGGCCGGGGCGAGCGGCACACCGTCTACCCCCAGCAGGACCTGGTCACCGACCTGCTGACGCACTACCTGGAGGCGGGCGGACGGGTCCACTTCGAGACCGAGGCCCTGGCCGTGCACGACGCGGACACCACTGGGCCGTCCGTGACCGTGCGGGAGGCGGACGGCCGCCCCGGCCACTGGCGGGCCAGGTACGTGGCCGGCTGCGACGGCCGGCACGGTGCGGCCCGGCGGTCCCTGCCGCCCGGCGCCGTGCGCCACCGCCGGGACCACGGGATCTCGTGGCTCGGCCTGCTCGCCCAGGCCCGGCCGAGCCTGGACGCCGTGGGCTACGCGGTCCACGACCGCGGCTTCGCCGGACACATGGCCCGCACCCCGGAGGTCACGCGCTACTACCTGCAGTGCGAGCGCGGCACCGCGGCCGGAGCCCGGTCGGACCAGGACATCTGGGACGAACTCGACACGCGGATGTACGCCGCCGAGCACGGACCGCTGAACCGCGGCCGGATCCTCCGGCGCGGGGTCGTCGACTTCGAGTCCGATGTCGTCGAACCGCTGCGCCACGGCTCACTCCTCCTGGCGGGGGACGCCGCGAGCCTGATCAGCCCGTCCGCCGCGAAGGGGGCCAACCTCGCGGTCCTGGAGGCGGAACTGCTCGCCCACGCCCTGATCGCCGACCTCGCGCACGGCGAACCCGAGGCCCTGGACCGCTACTCGGAGCAGGCCCTGTCCCACATCTGGCGGGCGCAGGAGTTCTCGCACTGGATGATCCGGCTGCTGCACCGCGAGCCGTCCGCGCCGTCAGGCGAATCGTTCTTCCACGAATCCATGCGGCGTTCGCGCCTCGAATCGTTGCGCACCTCGCGCACCCACCAGGACTGGTTCGCCGAGAACTACACCGGCGTCTGAGCCCCCGCTCCGTCCCCGCTCCGTCCCCGCTCCGTCCTGCCCGGCTCCGTCCCGCGGGCCGTCACCCGCCGGACCCCCGGCCCTCCCCGACCCCGCCGGCCCTCCAAACCCGCCGGACTCCCGAACACCCGAACTCCCGCACTCCCGAACACCCGAGCAAGGAACCGCACCATGCCGATCACCACGACGCCCCCGGACGCCGACGACGCCACCCGCCTCCTCGCGGCGGCCGCCCTGGTCCGGGAACAGGACGGCACCACCCTGCTCCAGCTCCTGCTGCCCGGCCTCCACGGACCGCTGCTGAGGGCCCTGGCGGACCACTGCCACTTCGCGCACGCCGCCGTGCTGGTCTTCCCGCCGGACGAGGACGCACTGTACGACCAGCTGGCCGCCTGCGGCCTGGCCACCGACACGCCGCCGACGCCCAGCACCGTGGTCCGCGAGCGGCTGGCGCGGCGGCACGGGCGCGACGTGGCGGGCCTGGACGTCGCCATCCTGCGGCCGCCGCTACGGGGTCCGCGCGGCGAGCCCCGGGTGGTCGAGGTGTTCGCACTGACCGTCCCGCCCGGCTCCGACCTGGCCGCGCTCGCCGCGCACGAGCGGGCCGCGCAGTGCGAGGCACACCTCGCCTTCGAGGTGGGGTCCGCCGACCCGCTCGTCCTGGACGGCCTGTGCGCGCTCCTCGCCCGGCACGGCGCGAGCCCCGACGGCGGGGGCTACAACCCGCACGAGGACGGCACCGCCCTCTACTTCACCACTCCCGCCCAGGCGCGGACCGGCTACCGGCGGCTGGAGCTCCATGTGGCGGGCGCCCACCCGGACGTCCTGGCCGCACACCTGGGCGAGCACCCGACCGCACCGGGCGCGCACCCCGCAAGGCCGGACGAGGACCAGGGGCAGCACCACCCGCACCGGCCCGCCGAGCCGCACCGCCAAGCCGAAACGCTCCTGCACCTGCTCACCGGCGCCTGGACGACCCAGGCCCTCGCGGTGTTCGCCCGCCTGGGGGTGGCCGACGCCCTGGACACCCGCACGGGGACCGGTGTCGAGGCGCTGGCACAGCGGGTCGGCGCCCACCCGCAGAGCCTCGCGACCCTCCTGCGCTACCTCGTGATGCTGAACGTCGTGGAGCAGCACCCGGACGGCTTCCGGCTCACCGGGATCGGGGCGCTCCTGAGGACGGACGCCGCGGGCTCGATGCGGCCGCTGGCACTGATGTACGGCGGCCCGTTCTACCACTCCTTCGCGGAACTCGGGCACACCGTGCGGACCGGACAGGCCGCCTTCGACCACCTCTTCGGCGAGAACCACTTCGACCACTTCGCCCGCGACCCCGAACTGGCGGAGCTGTTCGACCGGTCGATGGCCGCGAGCACCCGGATGTTCGAGCCGGTTCCCGCGCATCCGGCCCTCGCGGCCGCCGGCCGGGCGCCCGTTCCCGGCACCGTCGTCGACATCGCCGGCGGGAACGGGGAGCTGCTCGGACGGATCCTGGCCGCGCACCCGCGCCTGCGCGGCGTCCTGCTCGAACGCCCGCACGCCGTCGCGGCCGCCCGCGGGCTGCTGGACGCGGCGGGCTGCGGCGGGCGCTGCACGTACCTCACCGGCGACTTCGCGGACGTGCCGCCGGACGGGGACGTCTACCTGCTCTCCCGGGTGCTGCACGACTGGAGCGACGAGCGCTGCCGGGACATCCTGCGCCACGTGGCCCGCGCGATGCCCGCCCGCGCCGACCTGCTCATCGTCGAGCGGGTGCTGCCCGCCGACGGTTCGGCCTCGCTCGCCACCGCGTGGGACCTCCACATGATGTGCAACACCGGCGGCCGCGAACGCCGCGCCGACCACTTCGCCCGGCTCCTGGCCGACGCCGGCCTCGAACTCGTGGGCGGCTCGCCGCTGCCGCTCGGCGGCACCGTCCTGCACGCGCGCAAGGCCGCGGTACCGGCGCCCGCCCGGTCGGAGGGCCGGGTCCCGGCAGCGGCGGGAGCGACAGCCCGGTAGCCGGACCGGCCGCGAGGTGCGTTCCCCCGACCCGGGCGCGGGCGGTGGTAGCTTGCGGGCGTGGAACTCTTCGGACGGTCGTGGGCGGCGCTGCGGTCGGCGGTGGACGGGCTCGCGGAGGAGGACTTCGCCGAGCCGTCGGGGTGCGCCGGGTGGCTGGTGCGGGACCTGGTCTGCCATCTGGTGATCGACGCCCAGGACGTGCTGATCACCCTGGTGACCCCGTCGCAGGAGGAGCCGACCCGGGACGCGGCGTCGTACTGGCAGGTGGCTGCCGAACCACCGGACGGGCAGGACCCGTTGGACGCGCTGACCGTACGGCTGGCCGCCGCGTACGGGGACCCGGCGCTGCTGCGTTTCCACCTGGACGACGTCGGTTCGGCGGCGGGGCGCGCCGCCGAACTCGCGGATCCGCGCCTGCGGGTGGCCACCCAGGACCAGGTGCTGACCGCGGGCGACTACCTGGACGCGTACGTGTTGGAGTGGACGCTGCACCACCTCGACCTGGTCGCCCACCTGCCGCACGTGCCGGGCCCGCCCGCCGGGGGACTGGCCGCGGCCCGGCAGTTGCTGGAGCGGATCGCCGGGGGCGCGTTCCCCGCGTCGTTCCCGGACGCCGACGCGCTGCTGGTCGGCACCGGGCGGCGGGTCGCGACCCGGGCCGAGCGGGAGGAGCTCGGGGCACTCGGGGTACTCGGGACGAAGCTGCCGCTGATCCTCGGCTGAGCGGGGCAGGGGTCAGCGGGCCCGCCGGCCGGTCCGGGGTCTCCTCGGCCGGTGCGGTTCACGGCCGGTGCGGTTCACGGCCGCCGGTCGCGTCCGGCGGTGGCCGCCCAGCCGATCCCGATCACCAGCGCGAGCAGCATGAGCACCACGCCCAGCCCGATCGACGTCCAGCCTCCGCTGGTCAGGCTGTCCAACTGCTCCTGGTAGGTGGTGTCGTGCGGTTCGGGCATCCCCTCGGAGAACGAGCCGGTGACCTTGGGGTGGCAGACGTCGCCCGGCACCATCGGCCGGCCGTAGCAGGTGGGCACCGCGGTGTTCAGCTTGTCGACGCCGGACAGGACCAGGCCGGCCCCGCCGGCGAGCACAAGAAGCAGGATCACGACTCCCATGACCGGTCCGAACCTCCCGTCCCTCGCACGGCCGCCGACCGGCGCGCCCTCGTACCTGTCGACGCGGCACCCGCCCCGGCCGGTTCCGCCGGACCGGGTGCGGGCGGAACTCCGCCGCGCGACGGGCGGCTCCGGTCCTTCCCCTGTCCCGACCGCTTCACTACGCTGGCGCCACGTCAGGCGGCCGCGAGCGGTGCGCAATCGCGAGCGCTGCCACGGAAACCGAAGCGGGAGAGGGCCGATGGGCGGCTGGACAGAGGAGATCCGGGCGCGGGTGCGGGAACCGCGGATCTGGTTCGTGGCGACCACCGGGGCGGACGGTGCCCCGCACGTCACCCCGATGTGGATCGATCTGGAGGGCGACCGGGTGTTCTTCAACACCGCCGTCGGCCGGACCAAGGAGCGGAACCTGCGCCACGACCCCCGCGTCTGCCTCTCGCACGCCGACCCGGCCGATCCCTTCGACCGCATCCAGATCCACGGCCGGGCCGTGGAGTTCGTGACCGGCGAGCAGGCCGACCGGCAGATGGACCGCCTCGCACAGAAGTACCTCGGCGTCGAACAGTACGGTTGGCGGATCCCGGGCGAGCGGCGGATCGCCGTCTTCATCGAGCCCACCCGGATCCGCCGCGTCGTCGGGGTCGAACCGCTGCCGGCAGCCGCCCGGTTCACCGACTGAACCCGGCCGTCCGGCCTCCGTTCCGGTCCGGCCTCCGTCCCGTTCCGGGCCCGGCCGTGGTGTGCCGCCGGCCGGCGCCGTCCGTTGTCGGACGCCGCCCCTAGGGTGCTCGTATGACCCAGCCTCTGGACCTCGCCCGCGCCCTGGCCGCCCTGCCCGTCGCCCTGCCACCCGGACGTCTGGTCGCCGGTGAGGAGGGGAACGGGCCGGAGCCGCTGCTGTGGATCAGTGACGCTCCCACCACGGCCGGGCTCTGGGCGCACCTGCACCGCGCGCACCCGGAGACCGGGCTGTGGCCGCTGCTGCTCGGCTCGCTCGACGACGGCCCCGACTTCCGCCCCTGGCTGTCCGGCGAGCTCTACCCGAGCCAGGCCTCCGAGCCCGACCTGTACGACCCGGCCGCTCTGCTGCGGCGCTGGTGGGAGGGCGACGGCGACGCCGAGGAGGAGTACGGGGACGAGGCCGACCGCGCCGAGGCCCTGGCGCCCTACGGCCTGACCTGGCCCGGTACCGCCCCTGCCGCCTCCGTGCCCGACGGCACGGCCGGCGTCGAAGCCCGGGGGCTGGCCGACGTGTTGCAGTCCGTCCGGGAGTTCCGTCTCGGCCTGGTGAGGGCGGGCGGTGGCGCCGAGGCGCTGGCGGTGTGCGGGTGGGGCGGTCCGGTCAACCATGAGCAGGACACCGCGAAGATCGCCGCCGTGCTCGCCGACTGGGAGCGCCGCTTCGGCGCCCAGGTGGTCGAAGTGGGCTTCGACACCCTGCGATTGAGCGTCCCCGTGCCGCCCGCCACCCCGGCCGAGGCCCTGCCGTTGGCCGCCGAGCACATCGCCCTCTGCCCGGACCTCGTCTTCCAGGGCACCGGCACCCTCGCCGCGTACGCCGAACAGCTGGTGGGCTCCCACCAGTGGTCGTTCTGGTGGGACTGACCGCTTCGCCCTCTCGGCACCGGGCACGCCGGGGACCACCGGCCCGACGTCCGCGGGAGGCGCGGCCGCCGTCCTCCCCGGCACTCCGGTCCCACGGCGGGGCGCGCCCGACTGGTGCACCGGTCCCGGGACATACGCGGGACCACGGCCTCATGCTGACGGTCCGGTGACTTCCTACCGTGGGAGCACGCGTTGAGCACCGGGTCCGGGGGAACCGGACGGTGCTCCCCGCGAACCGGGCCGGGGCCCTTCCCGGCCCGCGTGGTCCGACCGAGAACCACCGGAGGTCCCCGATGAGTTGGAACCATTTCACCCTCGCGTCGGCCGGCGGCGCGTCGCTGTCGAGCCGGGTCGCCGCGGTCTCCCGGATCGACGGAAGCATGGAGGTCTGGTGGGTCGCCTCGGACGGCTCGGTCCAGGGGGCCTACTGGTACGACGGGTCGCCGTGGCGGAGCTACCAGCTCGCGCCGCCCGGCAGCGCCTCCGCCAACGGCGGCATCGCGGCCGTCTCCCGGATCCCCGGGAGCATGGAGGTCTTCTTCGTGGGGGCCAACGGTTCGGTGCAGGACCGTTACTGGTACGAGGGCAGTACGTGGCAGGGCTTCGAGCTCGCCCCCGCCGGCAGCGCCGCGGTCACCGGCGGCATCGCGGCGGTCTCGCGCATTCCCGGGAGCATGGAGGTCTTCTTCGTGGGGGCCAACGGTTCGGTGCAGGACCGGTACTGGTACGAGGGCAGCACGTGGCAGGGCTTCGAGCTCTCGCCCCCCGGAACCGCCTCGACCATCGGGGGGATCGCGGCGGTCTCGCGGATCCCCGGGAGCATGGAGGTCTTCTTCGTCGGCGGGAACGGTTCGGTGCAGGACCGGTACTGGTACGAGGGCAGCGCCTGGCAGGCCTTCGAACTCTCGCCTCCGGGCAGTGCGTCCAGCACCACCGGCATCGCGGCGGTCTCCCGGATCCCCGGGAGCATGGAGGTCTTCTTCGTGGGGCCCAACGGCTCGGTCCAGGACCGCTACTGGTACGACGGCAGCCCCTGGCAGGCCTTCGAGCTCTCGCCCCCCGGCAGCGCCGCCACCCACACCGGCGTCGCCGCGGTCTCCCGGATCCCCGGGAGCATGGAGGTCTGGTTCGTCGGGCCCAACGGTTCGGTGCAGGACCGGTACTGGTACGAGGGCAGCACGTGGCAGGGCTTCGAGCTCGCCCCCGCCGGCAGCGCCTCCGTCACCAGCGGCATCGCGGCCGTCTCCCGGATCGCCGGCAGCATGGAGCTCTGGTTCGTCGGCGGCGACGCCTCCGTCCAGGACCACTTCTGGTACGACACGTCGAGCAAGAACTTCGACCAGGACGTCACCACCGACATCGCCATCGGAGGCTCGGCGCACGTCGTGATGCGCCAGGACGGCTTCTTCTCGTTCAGCACCCACGCGCACGACAGCGGCTTCGACAACATCGACTACACGATCAGCGCCGCCGTGATGACGCCGGACGGGACGGTGTTCACCTTCCAGCACTCCGGTCACACCGAGGGCACCGTCGCCGGCCTGCCCTTCGGGACGCCGGACCGCAACGACGACTTCACCTTCGTCGGCAACAACCCGCAGATCACCGAGAAGTGGGACGGCATCCTGCACGGCACCTTCAAGGCCGACCTGGACGCGACCGACACCCTCGCGGCCGGCGTCACGGGTGCTCTCGGCGACCTGGTGAAGGCGATCGTGTCCGCGGCGGGCAAGGCCGCTGCCGAGGCGGTCATCAAGCTCGTCTCCTGACCCCGGCCGGCTGCGCCGGCAACCGGCCCCGATCCGAAGCACCGGCCCGGCTCCGCTCCCAGGAGCCGGGCCGGTTCGCGTGCCGCCCGCGGCGGCGCCGCTACCGTGCGGTCGGGATGGGTCCCTCCCGGGGCGGGGCGGTGTGGGCGAGGATCGCCGGGACCACGGTGTCCCACTGCTCGCGGGGGAAGACCTCGTGCCCGGTCCGCTCCAGGGCGGTGAAACGGGCGCCGGGGATCTCGGCGGCCAGGGCACGGGCGTGCTCGACGGGGAACAGCGGGTCCTCGGTGCCGTGGAGCACCAGCGTCGCAGCGGTGATCCCGCCCAGCCGGTGCCTCCAGGGCGGGCCGGCGTCGAGCAGGTAGGGATTGGTGGACTGCGCGGCGATGCTGTCCGCGTGGTCGACGACGCGGACCGCCAGCCGTCGGACGCCGTCCTCGTCGAAGGGGCGCGAGGCGGCCGCGAAGGGGCGCTCGCCCTCGACGAGCGCGTGGACGGCCGCGTCGCGGTCCGACCAGTCGACCTCGTCTTGTTCCTGCGCGAAGAAGGACGCCAGCCGGTCCGACACCGGCGGGAGGTCGGCCTGGTCGTGTCCGGGGCCGCCGGGCGTGGCGGAGGCGAGGGTCAGGGTGGCGACCCGGTCGGGGTGGTGGATCGCCAGGAGCTGTCCGACCGCGGCGCCCTGCGACATCCCGACGACGTGCGCCGGATCCGGCCCCAGCGCGCCGATCAGGGCGGCGGCGTCATCGGCCAGGTCGCGCAGACCGTAGGGCGGCGCCCCCACCGGGTAGGTCGTCGACCTGCCCGCGTCGCGGCTGTCGTAGCGAACGACGTACCGGCCGCCGGCCGCGAGCCGCTCGACGAAGCCGTCGGTCCAGTTGAGCAGGCAGTGGCCCGCGCCGTGGATCAGCAGCACGGCGGGATCGGAGGGGTCGCCGAGGAGTTCGGCGTTCAGTTCCACGCCGTTGACCCTGAGCCTGCGGTGGTCGACCGGCATCGGGCCCACCCCTTCTGCCGTAGGTGCACGTCACGACGACACTACGGCGGAAGGCACCGGGCTTCGGTCACCGCCGCGTCCGGCCCCGGGTGTCACTCCGCTGCCGCGCCCCGAGACGGCGGCCGTCGGGTTCCTCGGTGATCCGAGATCACGTGTTGAGGTTCAGCAGTGGTCGGGCGGTTGTCGCGCGGTTCCCGACCGGCGCGTCGTATCGGTAGGACCAGCTGGGCAGGATCTCGATCAGGCGGCAGCCGAGCCGGCGCAGCCGGTCGACGGTGGCGGCGGCCTGCCGGTCGTCGAGCGCGAAGACGAAGGGGCCCGGGATCAGGAGCAGATGGATCCAGCCGTTCGCGATGCCGCGTTCGAGCAGTTCCAGTTGGGGCAGGCCGTCACGGTGCCTGCGTCCGTTGTCGATGTACACGTACGGCTCCGGCAGGTTGTGCCGCAGGGCGAGCCGTTCCATGGCCCTGCGGTGGCAGTCCATGCCGGACGGATCGCCGGGGTAGCAGCGCAGATAGACCGCGGGCTGGGGGAACACGGGGGCTCCTCTGGGACGAAGGAGTGGGCGGACCGCGAGGTGGCCCGAAGGCCGGATGTGACGCCCGCACCGCTGGGAAGTGCCCTCATGTCGTGCATCACGGGCAGGACTTCTGCCGTTCCGTTCCGGGGAGCGGTTGGCCCAGGAGTCTTTCGGCTCCTGGGCGGGTGTGTCAGCCGGTGGCGCGGACGAACTTGACGGCGTCGGCGTGGGTCTCCCCGGTGCCGGAGGCGGTGACCTTGACCTGGGTGCTGGAGGGGTCACAGGTGTAGCGGCCGAGGGAGATCCATCCGCGTGCGACCCGCGTGTCCACGGTCTTGGTGGTCGTCACGCCCTGGTGCACGATGTCGTACCGGGCGGCCGGGTCGTTGCCGGTGCCGACGATGTAGGCGTAGACGTCGTACTGGCCGTTCTCACCGAGCTTGGGCCGCCAGGTCGCGGTGGCTCCCTTGGTCTTGGTGGAGCGGGAGGTGTTCTCGACGGTGTAGCCGCGCTCGGTGCTCTGGGACCAGGTGCCCGACTCGGAGTAGCCGTAGGCGGCCGAGGTGTCGTTGTCGACGTAGTAGTCCTTCTGGTAGAAGCGGACGTAGTCGTACTGCGCCTTGTCCGGCAGTGCGCTCTCGTCGACGGGCCTGTTGGCGATCGAGGTGAGCCAGATGTTGACGTCGTTGTGGTTGCCCCGGTCGGGGCTGTAGGGGGCGGTCTTGACGAGTTGGCCGTCGACGTAGAACTTGACGGCGCTCTCGCTCCAGTCGAAGCCGTAGGTGTGCCAGCCGGCCGCCGAGTCGAAGCCGAACGAGGGGGCCCAGCGGCTGACGTTCCTGTCCGCTTCCTTCCAGGCCCAGATGCCCTGGTTGTTGAGCCCGGACGTGTTCGAGTCCACCTCCACGGCGTCGATCTCCGTGCGGCGGTTCGCGGGAGCGGTGGTGGTGCCGTCGCCGGCCTGGGCCCAGAAGGAGCTGTGCCAGCCGTCCGCGGCGGGCAGCTTGGCACGCGTCTCGTAGTAGCCGTAGCGGAAGGCCTTCTTGGTGATGAGCCCGCCGCCGGTGTAGGCGACGGTGCCCACCTGCTGCTTCTTGAGGTTGATCGCCATGGATCCAGCGCCGACGGTGACGTTCGCCGGCAGCTGAGTGCTCAGCTCCTTGCTGTCGGTGCGGTAGTTCCACTTGGCCGTGTCGACGGCGGTGCCGTTGAAGTCGTCGCTGAAGACGAGGGTGTACCCGGGGCCGGCGGCCGTGGTCACGGTGGCGGCTGCGGTCGAGGGGTTCGCGATCACGGGGACCGCGATGGTGAGCGTCGCGAGGACGGCGATGGGGACGAACGGACGGCGAGCCGTACGGGTGCGTGACGGGGACATTTCAAATCTCCTTCGCCGCCGCTGCGGGAGTGCCGCGAGGCGGTGTTGTGGGGGAGCCGTAGGAGGCGTGGCCGCAATAGTTGGGCCGGGAATGCACATAGCGCAAGGCATATGCGCAACATAATTTCCGGGGCGCCGTGTGGGCGTGCCCTCGCCGTGACGGCTCGCGCTCGGGGTACGGCCGTCGCCTCCGTGCCGGGTGGCGGAGGCGACGCCCCGACGGTGGCCGGTCGTGGCGACGGGAGGCCGGTGGGGGCACCGGTGTCCCGCGGGCGGCGGCACGAGGGCACAGGGTTGCGCTCCCCGCTGCGACCGGCTGTGACCCGCTGCGACCGGCTGTGCCGTGATCTAAACGAGCTTGTGCGGCCGGTGCGGCGGGCGCCTACTGGAGGAAATCCGGCTCCCGGTCCGGCCGCCGGCGCGTTCCACGGCGGCGGAGCGGGCCTCGCGGCCCCTGCTCCCGGACGGCGTCGCTGCCGTGCGTCCGGGGGGTGCCGGCCCCGCGGAGCCGCCAGTGATGCGTTCGTCCAGAATTCGCCGGGCAGGGTGCACGGGGGTTGACACCACTGCAATATGCGGGAAACGATTCCACATAGTGCAACGAACCTTCGCACGTTGCATCAGGGTGGTGCCGCTCGGGTGGGGTGCCACCCCGTGGCGGGCGCCGGCGGCGACAGAGGGTTGGCCGGCGCCCGTTCCGGGGCCTCGCCGCTCCGTTCGGGCTCGGGCCCACCACCCACTCTCCGAGGAGCCAGTCATGACATCTGCCGGGTCCGCCGGTGTTCACGAGCATCGACGCACGCTGTCCCAGGGGACCTTCGCCGTCCTGCTGACCCTGCCGGGTCTCGCGCTCTTCGCCGCGATCGTCCTCTATCCGCTGCTGTCCTCGCTGGTCACCGGCTTCTTCCAGCAGGACCTGCGGCTTCCCGGACGCACCTTCGTCGGCCTGGGCAACTACGCGGACATCCTGGGCGAGGGGTTCTGGCCGATCCTCCGGCACACGCTGGTGTTCACCGCGGGCGCCACGCTGGCGCCCTTCGTGATCGGGCTCGCCCTCGCCCTCGCGCTCAACTCGGGGATCAGAGGGGGCGGGTTCCTGCGGGGACTGTTCCTCTTCCCCTGGGTGATCCCGGGCGTCGTCGTGTCCTTCCTCTGGATGTGGATCTTCAACGCCAACTACGGTGTCCTCAACGGCGCCCTGCTCAGGACCGGCCTCATCGGCGAATCCGTCAACTGGCTCGGTGAGCCGGCGACCGCCATGATCGCGGTGATCGTCACCAAGACCTGGACGAGCTTCCCCTGGATCATGGTGATGCTGCTGGCCGGCCTGCAGACCCTGCCCCCCGAACTGCACGAGGCGGCCTCCGTCGACGGAGCCGGCGCGATCCGCCGCTTCTTCGCGGTCACCTGGCCGGGCATCAGGTCCATCGCGGCGATCACCCTCCTGCTGGAGTTCATCTGGAACTTCCAGCACTTCGACACCATCTACGTCCTCACCGGTGGTGGACCCGCGAACGCCACCCGGACCTTCGCCGTCGCGGTCTACGACGACGCGTTCCGGGGCTTCGACCTCGGGCACGCCACCGCGCTCGGCGGGCTGTGGATGCTCCTGCTCCTGGGCCTGGTCGCGGTCTACCTGCGGCTCTCCCAGCGAGAGGCCGACTGACCATGACGACACAACCGGTCGCTGAGCCGGCCGCCGACACGGTCCGGCCGGCACCCGCTGAGCGCGGCGGAGCATCCAGGACGCGAGCGCACCGCCGCCCGGACCGCGTCCGCTCCTCCGTGGCCGCCTGGACGGCGGTGGCGGTGATCGGACTGTTCGGGATGCTGCCCCTCTACTGGATGCTGGCAACCGCCCTCAGCCCCGCCGACCAGGTCTTCCGCTTTCCGCCCTCGTTCGTACCGGAGCACCTCACCTTCGAGAACTTCCGGGCCCTGGCCGGGAACAGCGCGCTCCTGCACTACATGGTCAACAGCGTCATCGTCGCCGGCCTCACCGCGGTGTTGAGCGTCGTCGTCTCGACCTACATGGGCTACTCGTTCGCCAAGTTCCGCTACCGCGGGCGTACCTCGCTGATGAACTTCGTCCTCGCCTCGCAGATGTTCCCGCAGGCCCTGCTGCTGATCACGCTCTACGCGGTGTTCCGCCGGTTCGGCCTGCTGGGCAGCTACACCGCACTGATCCTCTCGTTCACGACGTTCACCATGCCGCTGTGCGTCTGGATGCTCAAGGGCATCTTCGACACCATCCCCGACGCACTGCTGGAAGCCGCCTCCATCGACGGCGCCTCCCACTG
Organism: Kitasatospora sp. NPDC003701; assembly: GCF_053587085.1. Taxonomy (NCBI): domain Bacteria; kingdom Bacillati; phylum Actinomycetota; class Actinomycetes; order Kitasatosporales; family Streptomycetaceae; genus Kitasatospora; species Kitasatospora sp. NPDC003701. Next base: position 31,212 of record NZ_JBSFNM010000014.1, on the reverse strand, counting down.
GCGAACCCTGCACACCGTGGTGGCCCCGCTCGCCGCCCCGGGCATGATCGCCGCCGGGCTCTTCGCGTTCGTGCGCGGCTGGAACGACCTCATCTTCGCGCTCACCCTCTCCGACAACGCCACCATGACGCTGCCGCCCGGGCTGGTGAACACCTACACCGGCGAGTTCCAGACCGCCTGGCCCGCCCTGATGGCCGCCTCCCTGGTCGTCTCGCTGCCCGTCGTCGCCGCCTTCGTCTTCCTCCAGCGCTTCCTCGTCGGCGGCCTCACCGCCGGCGCCGTCAAGAGCTGACCTCCCCCTCCCACTCCCTCCAGACCCAGGAGAGCTCCCATGTCCTCGCCCTCGATGAACCGCCGCGACGCCCTCAAGCTGTTCGGCTTCGGAACCCTCGCGGCCGCCGGCCTGGCCGCCTGCGCACCCTCGGGCAGCAGCCCGACCGGCGGTGACAAGCAGTCGAAGGACTTCGGCTTCACCTCCTGGTCCCTCAACGAGGCGACCAGCAAGGCCCAGATCCAGCAGATCGTCACCAACTGGGAGAGCAGCAACCAGTCGAAGATCACCACCACCGCGATCCCCTTCAACGAGTACCTGCAGCAGCTCACCCTGAAGCTGAACGGCGGCCAGGTCACCGGCGCCGTCCAGCTCGACATCGCCTGGCTCGCCGCCATCGCCCAGACGGGCAAGCTCGTCGACCTCACCTCCGTCGCCTCCCGCGGCGGGTACACCGAGGCCGGCCTCAAGAGCGGCCAGTACACGGGCGTCCAGTTCGGTCTGCCCTGGACCACCGGTGCCATCGGCCTGATCGGCAACCGGGCCCTGCTGGAGAAAGCCGGGGCAAGACAGCAACCGACCACGATCGCGGCGTTCGAGGACGCGTTGCGCGCGCTCAAGGAACTGCCCGGCGTGACGCCGTACGCGGCCTCCACCAAGGTCGCCCAGATGCAGGACCTCTTTCCCTGGATGAAGACCTTCGGCTGCCCGGTCATCAAGGACAGCGGCACCGTGTCGATCGGCGACGACGCCTCCATCGACGCCGTCACCTGGTACAAGAAGCTCTACGACGCCAAGCTGATCGCGCCGGACGTCGGCCGGGCCGACGCCCGCGCGCTCTTCGGCCGCGGCACCGTCGGCTTCTACGACGACGCCATCGTCGGCAAGGCCGCCACCCTGGCCACGGCTCAGGACAAGGACGCCCTCGCCGCCGCCATGGCGCCCTTCTCCCGCCCGGTCCTCAAGGCGGGTGACACCCCGCAGGCGCTCCTCTGGGGCCACGTCCTCGTCGTCACCCAGGGCCCCGGCTCCGACGCGGCGACGCGGTTCGCCCTGCACACCTCCTCGGACCAGGGCACCGTCACCGACTACTTCGCCAAGCTCGGGCTCCCGCCGACCACCAAGGCCGGCCTCGCGGACCCCAAGGTCACCTCGGACGCCTTCACCAGCGCGTGGACCGCGAAGATCACCAGCACCGCCACCCCCGGGCCGTTCTGGTCCTACGCCAAGAACGCCCAGATCATCGACGCCGTCGCCCAGCAGGTGCAGGCCGTCCTCGTCGGCCAGGCCACCCCCAAGGACGCCATGCAGAAGGCCGGCGACCAGGTCCGCACGCTCATCAAGGGCTGACCCGGCCCGATCGGGCAGGTTCCGGAACCCCGGCCGACATCCACGCTCACCGAAGAAGGACAGCCATGCGCGAAGACACCGTCCGGAGCGACATCACGGTCGTAGGCGGTGGTCTCGCCGGTGTCTGTGCCGCGATAGCGGCGGCACGCCTCGGTCGCACCGTCACCCTGGTCCACAACCGCCCCGTCCTCGGCGGGAACTCCAGCAGCGAGGTGCGGGTCTGGGTGTGCGGCGCGACCGCGCACGGCACGCACCGCTGGGCACGCGAGAGCGGCATCATGGGCGAGCTCTACACCGAGAACCAGTTCCGCAACCCGGAGGGGAACCCCTACTACTGGGACCAGGTGGTCCTGGACGCCGTCCTCGCGGAGGACGACATCCGGCTGTTCCTCAACACCGACGTGCGCGAGGCGGCCGCGGACGGCCCGCCCCACGAGCGCCGCATCACCTCGGTGACCGGCTGGACGATGGGCTCCGAACTGCTCACCACCTTCCGGTCCACGATGTTCCTGGACTGCACGGGCGACGGCCTGGTCGGCGCGCTGGCCGGCGCCGACCACCGCATCGGCCGGGAGTCGCAGGCCGAATACGGCGAGCAGTGGGCCCCCGCCGAGCCGGACCGCGCACTCCTCGGCTCCACGATCCTCTTCTACACCAAGGACGCCGGCCGCCCGGTGAAGTTCGTCCCCCCGTCGTTCGCGAAGGACATCCTCACGACCTCCATCCCCGAGCACCGGCTGATCCGCACCGGCGACAACGGGTGCGACTACTGGTGGATCGAATGGGGCGGCGAACTCGACACCGTCCACGACAACGAGCGCATCCGCGACGAACTCTGGGCCGCCATCCACGGCATCTGGCACCACATCAAGAACTCCGGGAAGTTCGACGCGCAGAACCTCACCCTGGAATGGGTGGGAGCCGTCCCCGGAAAACGCGAGTACCGCCGCTTCCTCGGCGACCACGTCCTCACCCAGACCGAGATCATGGCGCAGGAGCCCTTCGAGGACCGGGTCGCCTTCGGCGGCTGGTCGGTCGACCTCCACCCGGCCGAAGGCATGTACGCCCGGAGCCCCGGCGCCGTCCAGCACTACTCGGACGGGATCTACCACATCCCCTTCCGCAGCCTCTACTCCCGCAACGTCGCGAACCTGCTCTTCGCCGGACGCAACATCTCCGCCACCCACCTCGCCTTCGGCTCCACCCGCGTCATGGCCACCTGCGCCACCCTCGGCGAAGCCGCGGGCACCGGCGCCGCCCTGTGCGTGCGCGACGGCCTCACCCCCCGCCGACTCGCCGGCCGGCGCGAACTCCAGCAGACGCTCCTGCGCCAGGACGCCTCCGTGATCGGCGTACGCAACGACGACCCCCACGACCTGGCCCGCTCGGCACGCGTCAGCGCCTCCAGCACGCTGAACCGGCTGGCCGTGGAACCCTCCCCGGACGTGCCGACCGAGCGCCTTCCCCTCGACCGGGACCTCGCACTGGTCCTGCCGGTGGACCCACGGCTGGACGGCCTGGAACTCCTCGTCGACGCCGACACGGCCACCGACCTGCACATCGAACTCCGGGACACCGGCCGCCCCGAGAACGCCGTCCCCGCCGGCCTCCTGCTGGCCCGGACCGTGGCCGTCCCCCGGGGCGAGCAGCAGTGGATCGACACCGGGCTCCAGTGGGACCCGGCCGCCCCGGGCAACGCGGTGGTGGTCGTCCGCGCCAACGACCGGGCCGCACTCCACCTCGCGCACACCCGCCGCACCGGCGTCCTGGTCCTCTCCCGGAAACTGGCCGGCGAACACGGCGTGGACCACGACATCCCCGAGGACGGCGGCCAGCCGGTCGCCGACTGGCCGGCCCGGGGCCTGCGCCGCAAGTGCCTCTGCTTCCGGCTCGGCGCCGAGACCCTCGCCTACGCCCCGGCCAAGGCCGTCGGCGGGTACCAGCGCCCCTACGGCGGACCGCAGATGTGGCAGGCACAGAGCGGTGCACAGGGCGAATGGCTGCGCCTGGACTGGGACGCACCCGTCACCCTCGGCCGCGTACAGCTGGTCTTCGACGACGACGTGGACGAAACCCTCAACAACCTCCACCGACACCGCACCCCGTTCGAGACCATGCCCGAGCTGGTACGGGACTACCGGGTGGAGACCCTCCACGACGGAAGGTGGCAGACCCTGGTCGACGTCGGGGGCAACCGCCGCCGCCACCGGGTGCACGACTTCACCCCGCGGAAGGCCAACGCCCTGCGGGTCACGGTGGAGGCCACCAACGGGGCGGCCGAGGCCCGGATCGTGGCCCTGCGCGCCTACGGCTAGCCGCCGGGCGACCGGTCGGGGGGCTGTCCCACCCCGAGGCCGGTCGTCACCGCCCGCCGAACACCCGGGGTGTGTCCCCGACAGCTCGAACTCGCTAGTCTGTTCCACCCAGCGCAATCGAGATGCAGAGATGGGGCCTCAGTCATGCCGCCGGAACAGGGCACCAACCAGAGTGTGGAACGCGCCGTCGCGGTACTGCGGGCGCTCGGGGAGGGGAACCCCGACCGCCGCGTGTCGGACGTCTCCGCGAGCACCGGGCTCGGGCCCTCCACCACCTCACGGCTGCTGGCGACCCTCGAACAGCTCGACCTGGTCGAACGCGACCCGGCGAGCGGCCTGTACCGGCTCGGGCTCGGGACCCTCCCCCTGGCCGCGGTCGCCGCCAACCGGCACCCGGTGCACCGCGCCTCGCGCATGGTCCTGCAGGAACTGGCGGCGAACACGGGGCTGGGCGCCAACGTCGGCGTCCGTCGCGGCAGCGCGCTGATGTTCCTCTGCAACTTCGAGGGCCCCCGCGCGCCCAAGGCCTACACCCAGGCCGGCCAGACCGTGCCGCTGCACGCCACCGCGATCGGCAAGTGCCTGCTGTCCCAGACCTCGGCGGCCGAACGACAGGAACTCCTCGGTTCCACCCTCGACGCCCAGACCGAGTACACCCTCACCTCGCACGCCGACCTCGACGCGGAGATCGACGCCGTCCGACGCAACGGCTACGCCACCGAGATCCAGGAGCGGGCCCTGGGGCGGGCGTCGATCGCCGCGCCCGTACTCGACGCGCACGGCACCGTGGCCGCCGCGATCTCGCTCTGGGGCCCCGCCTCCCTGCTGCGGGAGGACCCGGACACACCGGCGTCCACCACCAGGCACTCCCTCGTCCGCCAGGTGGTGGAAGCCGCCGACGCGATCAGTCAGGCCCTCGGCGCCGTCTGACCGGCGGCCGGCCGGCCGAAGGCCCGGGTCGCGGGAGTGGCCGCACCGGCAGCCCCGGTGCCGCACCACGACCGAGGGGGCGCCGACACCAGTACCACCGGCCTCGCGCCTAAGCCCGGTGGTACTGGACCGGGGAGGCGGTCTCGCCGCCGAGCGCGGCGGCGGCGTGGCGGGCCCAGTACGGGTTGCGCAGCAGCTCGCGGCCGAGCAGGACGGCGTCGGCCCTGCCGTCGGCGAGGATCCGCTGGGCCTGGGCGGGGTCGGTGATCAGGCCGACGGCCGCCACGGGCATGCCGGTCGCGTTGCGCACCGCCTCGGCGAACGGCACCTGGAAGCCCGGGCCGGCCTCGATCCGGGCGTCCGGCACGAGACCGCCGGTGGAGACGTCGAGCAGGTCCACGCCGTGGGCGTGCAGCTCCTTCGCCAGCCGGACGGTGTCCTCCGAGGTCCAGCCTTCGCGCTCGTCCTCGGGATTCTCGGCGAGCCAGTCGGTGGCGGAGACCCGGAAGAAGATCGGCAGTTCCTCGGGCCACACCGCGCGGACGGCGTCGACGACCTCCAGGGCGAAGCGGATCCGGCGCTCGAAGGAGCCGCCGTAGGCGTCGGTGCGGCGGTTGGTGTGGGGGGAGAGGAACTCGTGGATCAGGTAGCCGTGGGCGCCGTGGATCTCGACGACCCGGAAGCCGGCGTCGAGCGCGCGCCGGGCGGCGTCCGCGAACTGCCGGACGATCTCGCCGATCTGCTCCGCGGTGAGCTCCTCCGGGGCGACCCGGCCCGCTTCGAAGGGGACGGCGCCGGGCGCGACGGGCCGCCAGCCGTGGGTCTCCTCCGGGGCGAGGGCGCGACCGCGGTCGACCCAGGTGCGCTCGGTGGACGCCTTGCGCCCGGCGTGGGCGAGCTGGATGGCCGGGACGGTGCCGTGCGCCGTGAGGAACGCGGTGATCCGGCGGAAGGCCTCGGTCTGGGTGTCGTTCCACAGGCCGAGGTCGTAGGGGGAGATGCGCCCCTCGGGGCTGACGGCGGTGGCCTCGGTGATGATCAGCCCGGTGCCGCCGGCCGCACGCGCAGCCAGGTGGGAGAAGTGCCAGTCCGTCGGGACACCCGCCTCCGCGCCGTCCGGTGCGGCGCTGTACTGGCACATCGGCGGCATCCAGACCCGGTTGGGCACGGTCAGCGACCGCAGGGTGAATGGAGCGAAGAGGGTGGTGCTCATGGCGGACTCCCGGTCGGATCGGCGGGCGGAGAGGAGGCGGACCGCAGGTGATTGCAGCAGCAATCTATGCCGAAACAATAGTTGCACGCGCGCCACAAATGCAACCGCCGCCCGCTCGCCGCCGGGATGCCCGTGCCCATGCCGAGCGGCACCCGACGTTCACGGACACGTTCTTACACGCCTTTGCCGTCGCTCTGCCGAACGGCTGACCCGCGCCGTGCAGTGTCGTTCTCGCACCGACCGCAGAACGCGGGAGGGCACGGCGGCGCGAGAGCGCACGGAAGGCACACCGATGACGACCGACCAGGCCACCACGACGACGACCGCGACTGCCACCGCGACGACCACCGCCCGGGGCCGCCGTACCGCCCTGGCCGCGGGCGCGCTCGCCGTGCTGGCCACGGTGCTCCCGATGGCGACCACGCCCACCGCGACCGCCGCCCCGGCCAAGCCCGCCTGGTGCCCCACGGCCCCCGGGCACCGCGTCGACTGCGCCACCATGCGCCGCCCCCTGGTGGACGGCGAACCGCGCCTGGGCACCGTCGACGTGGCCTACGCCGTGGTCCGCCACACCCGGCCCGGTCCGGCCGCGGGCACCATCGCGCTCAACCCGGGCGGCCCCGGCGAGACCGCCATCAGCCGCACCGGGCAGCTCACCGAGGCCCTGGAGGACGTCCTCGACGACCACGACCTGCTCCTGCTGGACCCGCGCGGCACCGGCTTCTCGGGCCGGGTGCCGTGCGGGGTCTCCGACGCGGACTTCAAGCTGGCCCCGCGCGCCGGCCAGCACAAGGCCGTCGCCCGTTGCGCCGAGGAGCTGGGACCGCGCGCCCGCGGCTACACCAGCGCCGCCACCGCCGACGACATCGACGCGGCCCGTGCCCGCCTGGGCGCCCCCAAGCTCGTCCTGTACGGCCTCTCGTACGGCACCTACCTGATGCCGGTCTACGCCGACCGGCACCCCGGGCGCGTCGAGTCGATGGTGCTCTCCGGCGCCTACCCGCTCGCCTTCGACCCGCTGGCCCGCCCCGGCGCCCAGCAGATCTCCCTGACCCTGCGCCGGATCTGCGAGCGGAGCGGCGCCTGCGACCCCGACACCGCAGTCCGGGACCTCGCCACCGTCGCCGCCCGGCTGCGCACCCGCCCGATCACCCTGGACGTCACGGTGGCCGGCGCCCGGCGCGGCTACGTGTTCACCGAGGACAAGCTCGCCGACCTCCTCTACGAGCCCGCCAGCCGCGGCATCGGCATCGACCCGACCGCCCCGACCCTGCTCGGCGACCTCCCCGCGGCCCTGCACCGCGCCGCCGCCGGCGACGACGGACCGCTCACCGAGCTGGTCCGGGCCGACACCGAGCACGCCTCCACCGAGGACCAGGCCTCCTACCTGGCCGTCACCTGCAACGACTACAACCGCGCCTGGGACCACGACGCCCCCCTGGCGCAGCGCCGCCGCCAGTACCAGCGCGCCCTGGCCGCCGCGGACCCGGCCGACTTCGGCGCGTTCAGCGTGAAGGGCTACACCGAGGGGCAGACCGACGGCGCCGACTCCTGCCTGACCTGGCCGCGCCGGGGCACCGCCCAGCCCCAGAAGCTCGACCTCGACCTGCCCGACGTCCCCGTCCTGGTGCTCTCCGGCGACCTCGACACCAACACCCCGGCCGCCAACTCCCGCCTGGCCGCAGCCCAGTTCCGCCACAGCACCTTCGTCTCCGTGCCCAACACCGGCCACATCCCGGAGATGGACTCCACCGGCTGCGCGCTCACCGTCGCCACCCACTTCATCCGCACGGGCGAGACCGGCGACACCTCCTGCCTGGCCGCCGTCCCGCCGATCGCCGTCACCCCGACCACCCGCTGACCCGGCCGCCGGCCCACCCGGCCGGCCCCCGCGGGCCCGAACACCCCCGCGGGCCCGAACACCCCCGCCCGGCACGACCACGCCCACCACCAGCGAAGATGACACCATGACAGATCCGATCGCCACCGGGCGCACCGTCCTGGTCGTCGAGGACGACCCCGGCGTCCGCAACACCCTCGACCAGCTCCTGCGCTTCGAGGGGTACCGGGTGCTCACCAGCGCCGACGGGCAGGAGGCCCTCGAACTCCTCGACCGGCAGCGCCCCGACCTCGCCGTGGTGGACGTGGTCATGCCCCGGCTCGACGGCCTCGCCCTGTGCCGGATGCTGCGCCGGCGCGGCGACCGCCTGCCCGTTCTGGTCCTCACCGCCCGTCACCAACTCGGCGACCGCGTCGCCGGACTCGACGCCGGCGCCGACGACTACCTCGCCAAGCCCTTCGCCACCGAGGAACTGCTCGCCCGGATACGCGCCCTGCTGCGCCGCACCGTCCAGCCGGGCGGCGAGGACCGGACCGTCCTCGCCCTCGACGACCTCACCCTGGACACCGCCGCCCGGCAGGCCCACCGCGGGCCGCACCCGCTCGACCTCACCAAGACCGAGTTCGACCTGCTCGAACTCCTCCTGCGCAACCAGGGCACCGTGCTGACCCGCCACCAGATCTACGAGCGCATCTGGGGATTCGACTTCGACACCGACTCACGCTCCCTCGACGTCTACATCGGCTACCTGCGCCGCAAGAGCGAGGAGGGCGGCCTGCCCCGGCTGATCCACACCGTGCGCAACGTCGGCTACACCGTGCGGTCCGCCTGATGCTGCGCACCAGGATCGGCCTCCTCGTGATCGCCGCGGTGCTGCTGGCGATCGCCGTGCCCGTCACCTCCGCCTACCGCGGCGTCAGCGACCTGGTCGCCGAGCAGCTCGACCGCGGTCTCGACGACCGGGCCGACACGGTGATCGCCGCCCTCGACACCGCCCGCCACCCGGCCGCCCGGCCCGACACGGTCGAGCAGCTGCTGCTTCCCGACGGCACCGTCCAGCAGCTCACCCCGCTCGTCCCGCCCACCGGGCTCGCCCCGCCGCCGAGCCCGGCCCTGCCGGTGTCGCCCCGGGCGCTGGAGGTGGCCCGTACCGGGCAGGGCGCCCACCAGGAGGACGTCACCGTCGCCGGTACCCCGTACGGCATCCTCACCAAGGCCCGCCCGGGCGGCGGGGGAGCGGTGATGGTCGGTCAGACCTATGCCGGGGCCGAGCAGGTCGACGACGCGTTCCTGCGGCGGATCGCCTGGACCAGTACGGCGGCCGCCGTCGTGTCGGCGCTGCTCAGCTGGCTCGTCCTCGGCCGGATCCTGCGCCCGGTGCGCCGGCTGGCCCGCGCCGCCGAGCACATCACCACCACCCGCGACCTGGCCACCCCGCTGCCCGCCGCCGGACGCGACGAGGTCGGCCGGCTCACCCGGGCCTTCGAGGCGATGGTCGGCGCCCTGCGCCGCTCCCGGGAACAACAGCAGCGCCTCGTCCAGGACGCCAGCCACGAGCTGCGCACCCCGCTGACCTCGGTGCGCGGCAGCGCCGAGCTCCTGCAGCGGGCCCGCGGCCGGCTCGACCCGAAGGACGAGGAACAGGTCCTGGCGACCCTGGTCACGGAGACCGTCGCCCTGGACGAGCTCGTCCGCGAGCTCGTCGAACTGGCCACCGACCGGCAGACGGGGGAGGACCCGGAGGCCGTCGACCTGCCCGCGGTCGCGGAGGAGAGCGCCGCACGCTTCCGTCGCCGCACCGGGCGCGAGATCACCGTGACCGTCGAGCGCCCGGTACCGGTGCTGGCCCGGCCGCGTGCCGTGCTGCGCTGCGTGGACAACCTGGTCGGCAACGCGGTCAAGTTCAGCCCGGACGCCACCCCGGTGGAGATCCTCGTCGGCGGCGGCCGGCTGGCCGTGCGCGACCGCGGGCCCGGTATCGCCCCCGCCGAGCGGCAGACCGTCTTCGAGCGCTTCCACCGGGCCGCCGGTACCCAGTCGACGCCCGGCTCCGGGCTCGGCCTGGCCATCGTCCACGACCTGGTCACCGCTGACGGGGGAGAGGTCTTCGCCGCCGAGGCCCCCGGGGGCGGTGCCGAGGTGGGCTTCCACCTGCCGCCCGCCCCGCGCGGGGCCTAGGGCCTGTCTTCAAACTCCCGCCTGCGGTGCGACGCTCCCCCAGCCTTCGGCCGGGAGGTGCCCCCAGGGCACGCACGCCCCCAGCCTTCGGCCGGGAGGTACCCCCACGCCGCGTTGTCGTCAGTCGCCAATGGCCCCCAGCCTCCGGCCGGGAGGTGCCCCCACCGCAGTGGCTCCATCCTCCGCCTTGCGATGCACGCACCCCAACGCCGCACCGCCCGCCCTCCGGGCGGACGACGGGAGTTTGAAGACAGGCCCTAGGACCTGCGGTCTCAGACGGTCGGGAGGCTGCCGAGGGCGTGGACACCGGTGCGGCTGCCGCGGTAGACGGTCGTGCCGGTGGCGGCGAGCGAGACGCGGGTGTACGCGGTGTCGGGTGTGCGGTGGTCCGGCTCGTCCTGCCAGCGGAGCCGCCCGGTCGCGAGGTCGTAGGCGTACAGGCAGTCGTCGTTCGTCCCGACGTACGCGGTGCCGTCGGCGGCGGTCATGGAGCTCTCACCGCGGCCGAGGCCGGCGGCGGTGGTGGCCGTCCAGCGGGTCTCACCGCTGTCCGCGTCCAGGGCGGTGAGCAGGTTCCCGCTGAGCAGGCAGACCACCCCGTCGGCCACCGACGGCGGGCAGGTCAGCGAGTGGGACTGCGAGCGCCGCCAGAGCACCCGGCCGGTCGTCGGCTCCAGGGCGAGGACGGCCGGGTTCGCCAGTGCCGCGTCGTGGTCCGCGAGGTGGAGGACGCCCCGGTGGACGGTGGGGCGGCCGTGGACCTGCACCGTGCGGACGGCGCTCTGCTCCCAGCGCTGTTCGCCGCTGCGGGCGTCGAACGCGAGGAGCCCCGTCGACCGGCCGGGAACGTACACGCTGTCGCCGGCGACGACCGGAGCCCCCGAGACGGTCGGCGGACTGCTCCAGCGCAGATCGCCGCCGGCGGCGTCGTGGCCGTGGAGGCGGGTCCCATCGGTCGCGAGGACGATGCCGCCGCCGACGGCGGGGGCCGGTTGCCACGCGAAGTCGCGCCAGTCGGGCACGGGCAGCTCCCAGCGCACCTGCCCGGTCGCCGCGGTGAGGACCTGCAGGCGGGTCGGGGCGGTCACGCACACCACGTCGTCCGCCGCGGCCAGCGGCCATCCGCCGTAGCCGTCGGCGGCGTCGGGTGTGTCGGCCGTCCTGCTCCAGCGAACAGCACCGGTGCGCGGGTCGAGGGCGCTCACCTTGCCGTCGTACCCCGAGAGGTAGAGGCTCTCCTGGGGGCCGGCGGCAAGGACGACCCGCCCGCCCGGGGCCGTGGTGCTCCAGATCCGGGGGCCGCGGACGCTGTCCCGTCGCACCCACCACGCGGCTCCGGTGGCGGTCACGAGGGCGCCCGCGCCTCCCGCGACGCCGAGCAGCAGCCGCCTGCGGCTGAGGCGGTGCCGGACGGGTCGGTTCTGCGGTTCGTCTGTGTTCACACCGGACACGACTTCGTGCGCCGACCTGCGGTTCCCCCGTGCGCGGCCGGGTGGCGCGCGAGGGCGGGGCCGGCGCGGGATCCGCGGCGGCGCCGTGACCGCGTCCGACCCGCCCCGCCGCGCCCGTGGAGGCCGCGTCACGCACCGCGGACGACGTCCCGCGCGGGACGGGCGCCGTCCAGCGGGTAGGCGTCGACGAGCCTTCTCGCGCAGTCGTTCGGGCAACCGGGACGGATCGCGTGTGCCCGGACGGGCACGGTCACCGGTGCCGGGGCGCGCACGGCCCGGGCACGGCGCTGCCCCGACCCGCAGGTGTCGTGGGCGCGGCCGCCGACACCGGCCCCGGCGGCCCCGACCCCGACGGCCTTCTCAGCCGGACCGTGCCGTCACTCGAAGCGCGTGGGGTCACCGGCCCCGTACCGGACGATCTCCGCCGCGCCGCTGGAGAAGTCGACGACCGTCGTCGGGGTCGTACCGCAGTCGCCGGAATCCACCACGGCGTCCAGCACGTGGTCGAGCCGCTCCTTGATCTCCCAGCCCTGGGTCAACGGCTCCTCCTCGCCGGGCAGGAGCAGGGTGCTGGAGACGAGCGGCTCGCCGAGTTCGGCGAGCAGGGCCTGCGTGACGACGTGATCGGGGATCCTGACGCCCACCGTCTTCTTCTTCGGGTGCATCAGACGGCGCGGGACCTCCTTGGTGGCGGGGAGGATGAAGGTGTAGCTGCCCGGGGTCGCCGCCTTGACGGCGCGGAAGACGGCGTTGTCGACGTGGACGAACTGCCCCAGCTGCGCGAAGTTCTCGCACATCAGGGTGAAGTGGTGGCGGTCGTCGAGACGCCGGATCGAGCGGATTCGTTCGAGGCCCTCGTGGTTGCCCATACGGCAGCCCAGGGCGAAACAGGAGTCGGTCGGGTACGCGATGAGGGCGCCGGAGCGGAGGCTGTCCGCCACGGTGCCGATGGTGCGGGCCTGGGGGGTCTGCGGGTGAACGTCGAAGTACTTCGCCATTGGCCGACCCTACGGGATCCACCCGGCCGACCCGGGGTCGGCCCGCTGCGCACGCCGTTCGCGTCCTCGCCCGGGCCCGGGTGGAGGCGGGACCGAGCGGGCCGGGTGCTGCCCGGGCGGGTCGCGCAGGGCGCCCGGGCAGCGGGGGGAGCGGATCCGGTGGAGGGTCAGGAACCGGTGGTGAGGGCGACCTGGTCGACCGTCCAGAAGGCGCTGTTGGTGCCGGTGTAGCGGAAGCGCAGCTGGGCGGTGGAGGCCCCGGCCGGAACGGTCACGGTCAGCTTCTCGAAGCCGTTCAGGTCGGCGCGGTAGGACTTGACCAGCTGCGGAGTGCCGGAGTCGAAGACCACGTACAGGTCGCCGGTCTGGGGGCCGTCGATCTTGTAGTTCGTGGCGAACGAGACGGTGGCCCGGGTGGCGCCGGCGACGGAGTAGCGCGGGCTGATCAGGGTGGAGTCGAACTGGCCGGTGCCGTGCGACTTGTCGTCCCACTCGTCGGAGTCCGCGACGGCGAAGACGTTGCGGGCCCGGACGTTCGTCTCCCGGGACTGGTTCAGCTGGGCGGCCGTCCAGAACTCGTCGGTGGCGAAGGCCCACCCGCGCCACTCGGTGACGCCCCCGGTCGGCATGGCCGAGTTGTCGATGCTCCAGCCGCTGGGCGGGGTGTGCGTCCAGCCCTTCACCCCGGCCGGGATGCCGGTCTCGTCCGTCCGGGCCTGCAGGCTCGGACGCAGGCTGTCGAAGGCGTCCGGCGTGATGGTGTCGATCGGCCGGCCGTCCAGCTGCCAGGCCGGGTCGATCGCCACGCCCTCGTGCTCCAGGACGGTCGGTGCGATGTCCACGATCTTGACGTCCTGCCGGGTGGAGCCGGGGGTGTGGCCGGCGCCGTCGGCGATCACGAAGGTCTGCCGCTCGACGGCCGAGTTGCCGCCGTGGCCGCCCGCGTCGGTGTGGCCGTGGTCGGTGGTCACCAGGATCAGCCAGTCCTCCGAACCGTAGGTCGGACGCGACTTGACGGCCTGGACGACCTGGCCGACCAGGGTGTCCACCGAGTGGATGGCCGCCAGGTACTGGCTGCTGGCGCCGCCGTAGCTGTGACCGGCCTCGTCGACCCCGTCGAAGTGCAGGAAGGTGGTGTCGGGATTGCCGTTCGCCAGGTAGTCGGACGCGTCCGAAGCGGCCTTCGCGTCGTTGTCGCCCTCGGTGATCCGCAGGTCGGCGCGGCCGTTGAAGACGGTGTCCGCGATCGGGTTCCAGGACGCGACGACCAGGGTGGAGGCGGCGGGGGCGGCGGTCTCCAGGCGGGTGTCGAGGTCCGGGTAGGCGTCGAAGTGCGAGCCGGCGAAGGTGTTGTCCTTCACGCCGTGCTTGTCCGGCCAGACGCCGGTGGCGATGCTCGACCAGCCGGGGCCGGACAGGGTCGGCGCCAGCGGGTTCGCGTACAGGTTGCTGGTGGCGGTCATGCCGCCGCTCATCAGCGCCTTGAGGTTGGGCGCGTCGGCGGCGAGCAGCTTGTCGTAGCGGGTGCCGTCGATGCCGATGACCAGGGTCTTGGCCGACTTGGTGCCGTTCGGCAGGCCCTTGTACGGGCCGGTGGTGGCGGCGGCCGGCAGGGCGGTGAGCGGCAGCAGGGCCGCGGCGGCGGCTGCGGCCAGGGCGGTCCGGGTGACGGGGGTGATGCGCACGGGGGCTCCTCGGGCGTGGAACTCGGGACGCGGACGGTGCCGGCCGGTCGGCGGCACCGGCAGGAGCCTGGTGCGCCGTGGCGATCGGACCGTCACCGTGAGAGAGCCGGTAAGTGAACAGCCGCCGAAGTTCAGTCCAGACCGGTTATCAATCCGTGATCAAAGCGCGGCCCGGCATCCGACCGCCGCCGCGGACCGCCCGTGCGCGCGCCCGGGATCCCTCCGCGGCGGACGCGACGCGGTCGGGCCGCCGCGAACCCCCGGATCGCACGGGTTCGTTGGACGTTTCGCCCGCCTGCCGGCCATCGATCGACGGACCGGCTGATGGGTGTGTGGCCGGGTCTGGACGAGCGGCCCGAGATCGTCCTCACCGCGCGCGACTGGCTGGCCAGGCTCCAGCTCGTCGCCGCCGGTTGCGGACTGACCACGGTGCCGGCCACGCTCGCTTCCGTCGCACCGCCCGGGGTGCGCGTCCTGCCCGTCCGCGGTGGGCCCCGGGAACGGCGGCGCCTGCTGCTGGCCCGCCTTCCCCAGCCGCCGGCGGAGTCCGTCACCCGTGTGGCAGCCGTGCTGCGCGCCCAGGCACTCGCCACCGTTCCCACGGCGCCCTGCCACCTTTCCTGACGGCCCATCCGCACGACCGACGACACCCGAGGGGTGAGGGGGGACGGGACCGCGGGGAGCAGCTCCACCCTTCTGCGGTGACAGCGGGACCTTGGACGTGATCCGCAGCACTCTGGTTTCCCTGGAACAACTCTGACACCATCTCAGCTGAGATGAACAGGCAGTGGGCGAATGGTTCATCTCAGCTGCACCACCGCAGGTGTGGAGCATCGAGAGGATTGAGGCTGGAATTGAAGACCATACGGAAGAACGTCCCGAACCTGGTGACGGTCGTGTTGCTGCTGCTGGGCATGCTGACCGCCGCAACCGCGCAGGCACAGGCGACCCCGCAGCGGCTCGCCGGCAGCGCGACCGTCTGCTCCAACTTCCCCATCCCGGCAGGCTGGGTCATTACGAGCTCGTACCGCAGCAGCGGCTGCCCCGGCACCGGCGTCGCCTACACCATCGCCGATTCGAGCGGGCAGACCTTCGCGACGGTGTGTTCGATGTCGCCGATTCCGGCGGGGTGGGTGGTGACGAGTTCGTACAGCAGCAGTGGTTGTGCGGGTACGGGTGTTGCGTACTCCATCGGTAACGTCGCCAATCAGACCTTCGCGACGGTGTGTTCGATGTCGCCGATTCCGGCGGGGTGGGTGGTGACGAGTTCGTACAGCAGCAGCGGTTGTGCGGGTACGGGTGTTGCGTACTCCATCGGCAATGTCGCCAATCAGACCTTCGCGACGGTGTGTTCGATGTCGCCGATTCCGGCGGGGTGGGTGGTGACGAGTTCGTACAGCAGCAGCGGTTGTGCGGGTACGGGTGTTGCGTACTCCATCGGCAATGTCGCCAACCAGAACTACGCCACGGTGTGTTCGATGTCGCCGATTCCGGCGGGGTGGGTGGTGACGAGTTCGTACAGCAGCAGCGGTTGCGCCGGCACCGGTGTCGCCTACACCATCGGCAACGTCGCCAACCAGAACTACGCGACCGTGTGCTCCTTCTCCCCGATTCCGGCGGGCTGGGTCGTCACGGGCTCGTCCAGCAGCAGCAGCTGCGCCGGCAGCGGCGTCGCGTACTCCATCCGCAAGGCCTGACCGACCGCCGTCGGCTCGGGGCCGGGCGTGCGCCCAGGGGCACGAGCCCTTCGGTCCGGGCCCCTGGCGCGCGGCCGACTACGATGCGTCGCATCGACAGGGCAGGACGGCGGGGGTGCGTGGCGTGAGCGGATACGGCGGGGGCGGGTACGGGGGTCCGGCGGGCGGCGGGCCCCCGGCGGGGTGGCCCGCTCAGGGCTCCCCGGTCCCGCCGGCGGGATCCCCGTACGCCCCGCCGGCGGGGTATCCGTTCGCGCAGCCGGTCCCGCCGCAGGGCTACCCGTACGCGTCGCCCTACCCGCCGGTTCCGCCGCCGGTCGAGCCCTCGCGGGGGCGGAAGATCCTGCGCGGCATCCGCAATCCGTTCTACGCCGCCCAGCGGACCTTCCGCCCGTCGCGGCCCGGCGTCGTGGACGATCCGGCGGTCCGCAAGCTCCAACTGTGGCGGACCGTGCTGGGGCTCGTCGCCTGGGTGGGCCTGACGGTCACCTACAAGGCCGTCGTCAGCGCCGACGACGTCAAGGCCGTGGCCGACGAACGCCTCGACCAGAGCTGGACCAGCGTCCTGGTGCTGGTCTGCACCTTCCCGGTGGTGGTCGGCGCCTTCGTGGCGGCCGCGCGGGGCGGGTTGCGGCGCGTCTACCTGCGGCGGGCGCTGCGCCCGCTCGGCGCGGTCGTGGCCATCATGGCCTCCATGGGCACCGCGGCGCTCGCGATGGCGCCGGAGCTGGCGGGGCTCCGGGACGCCGTCGGGCTCCCGGGAACGATCGCCATCGGCGTGCTGTGCCTGTGGTCGATCGGGTTCGCCCTCTACGGCATCGGCCTGTCGCTGGTGCACGTCTTCCGCACCGCCGACATCCACGAGGTGGTGCCGCCGATCCTCGCCGGTGTCCTGGTGTGGGAGATGGCGCTCCTGGACGTGACCACCGGCGCCTACCCCCAGGTCCCGGCGGGCGCCCGGGCGGTCTTCATCCTCGGCGCCCCCGTCACCGTCACGGCCCTGGCCTGGTGGGAGATGCGTCGACTGCGCCGCCACCACGGACTGACGGTCCGTAACGCGCTGGGGCGCTGACGGTCCGACCCGCCCCCGCTCGCCCCCTCGCCGTCCTGCCACCCCCCGGCCGGGCCGGGGCGAGCCGGCGTCTCTGCCCGTGGCGAATCTGCGGCGGGCAGAGAAACCGCCTGCGGGGGCCTCCCGCGGTCAAGAGTGGAGTCGACGGCATCCCGCCTCGACCAGGAGACCAGATGACTCCATTCACCACGCTCCCGCCCCGCGCGGCGGAGGGCGACACACCGCCCAGCCGCTTCGACGACCACCTCGCGGCGCAGCTGCTCGCCCAGCGGATCGTGCTCCTCGGCACGCAGGTCGACGACGTGTCGGCCAACCGGGTGTGCGCGCAGCTGCTGCTGCTGTCGGCGGAGGACCCGCGCACCGACATCGGCCTGTACATCAACAGCCCCGGCGGGTCGGTCACCGCGGGTCTGGCCATCTACGACACCATGCGGCTCATCCCGAACGAGGTCTCGACGCTGGCGATGGGATTCGCCGCCAGCATGGGCCAGTTCCTGCTCACCGTGGGGGCGCCGGGCAAGCGGTTCGCGCTGCCGAACGCGCGGATCATGATGCACCAGCCCTCGGCGGGCATCGGCGGCACCGCCTCGGACATCGAGATCCAGGCGGAGAACCTCCAGTTCACCAAGAAGTCCATCGAGCGGATCACCGCCGAGCACACCGGGCAGAGCGAGGAGACGATCGCCCGGGACGGCGACCGCGACCGCTGGTTCACGGCCGAGCAGGCCAAGGAGTACGGGATCGTGGACCGGGTGGTGGAGTCGGTCGCCGACATCCGTCCGGCCTCGTCGCGCCGACGGATGGGGTTGTGACATGGGGTCGTACACGGTTCCCTACGTCATCGAGCGGACCGCGCAGGGCGAGCGGTCCTACGACGTCTTCAGCCGGCTGCTGAACGAGCGGATCATCTTCCTCGGCACCGAGATCGACGACGGGGTCGCCAACGTGGTCATCGCCCAACTCCTGCACCTGGAGTCGGAGAACCCGGAGCGCGAGATCTCGATCTATCTCAACTCGCCCGGCGGATCGTTCACTTCACTGATGGCGATCTACGACACGATGACCTTCGTGCAGGCACCGATCTCCACCTTCTGCGTCGGTCAGGCGGCGTCGACGGCGGCGGTGCTGCTGGCCGGCGGGGACGCCGGGCGACGGTTCGTGCTCCAGCACGCGCGGGTGCTGCTCGGCCAGCCGGCCAGCGGCGGCCGGCAGGGGACGGTCTCCGACCTCAGCCTCGCGGCCAAGGAGATGGTGCGCATCCGCTCGGAGGTGGAGGAGATCCTGTCGCGGCACACGGGTCACGACGTGGCGACGCTGCGCGCGGACATGGACCGGGACAAGGTGCTCACCGCCGAGGAGGCGGTCGCCTACGGGCTCGCCGACGAGGTGCTGAGCCGACGGCTCGCGTTCGTCTGACCCGGCGCGGCCCAGAGCGAGGGCCGGCCGACCGGCCGGTGCGACGGTGGCGCGCCCCCGTCGCACCGGCCGGCGGTGCGGATGCCCTTCCGGAGGTCAGGCGACGAGGCAGAGACCGTCGTACTGCGCGGTGGGCGACGTGCGGCTGCGGCTCACCCGGCCGTGGGCGTACCGGGTCAGCTCGTCCTGGGCGAGCGAGAGCAGGTCGGGGAGGCCGAGCCCGAGGGCCCGGGCGGCGGCCGCGAGCACCTCGGAGGAGGCCTCCTTGCGCCCGCGCTCCAGCTCCGACAGGTACGGCATCGAGATCCGGGCCGCCTCCGCGACGTCCTTCAGGGTGCGTTCCTGGGCGAGCCGCTCGCGCCGCAGCACGTCGCCGACGAGGTTGCGCCACAGCGGCTCCCTCGGCGCGGGTGCCGGCGGGGCGCCCGCCGGTCGCTGCGGGGCGCGGGCCGGCCCGGCGGGACCGGACGACGCGGTCTTCGGGCGCAGGGGGATGACGCGGGCTTCCTTGGCTGCATGAGTGCTCACCCCTTCAGCCTAGGGATCCGGGGCGCGAGGGGAAGGGAGCGGCGTTCTGCTCTGGGTGAAGCGATTGCCGGTGGTGTGGCTGGCTGCGCGAAGGCCGGCGCACCGCCGCAGGAAAGCAGGCGGGCCGTCACCGGCGCTTCGGTGACGGCCCGCTGCGGGGTGTGCTCATACGGTCGGGCCGGCCAGGCCCGTCAGGGCCCGGTGGGCGCGCCGGGTGGTGCGCTCGGCGCGCTTCTTGAGCCGCAGCGCGCGCATGAGGCGGTGGTTCTCGGCTTCCCGCAGACGGTTGTCGATCGTCGCCCGCGCTACCTCGAGGTGGTAGGTCATGATGATCCCCCTGTCCATGGGTGATCCGCCGGCATCTTCGTGATGCCGGCCCCTTCAGACCACCCTCTGTGCTTCAGACTCTATACCCAAATGTGCGTCAGAGCCTTGTATTTTACGGTCTGTTCAGACAATCGCCTGCTGATCGAAGGAGAAGGGGCGAGTTGGCTCCCGGCTTCGCGAGGCGTCGAACCGCACCGGAGCCGGAGACTCAGGACGTTCCGTAGCAGGTGGCGATCGCGGCGGCGCGGTTGTGCAGGGAGTCGCGCAACCACTGCGGGGCCAGGGCCTCCGCGCCCGTGGCGAGCTGCCACAGCGCCCATTCGGCGTGTCGCGGGTCCTGGAAGCTCAGCTCCAGCCGCAGCCAACCGTCCGCGTCGACGTCCTCGGCCCGGACGGCCAACGCGGTGCCCACCAGCTCCTCCCGCCGCGTCGGGTTCACCCGTACCAGCACGGTGACTTGGTCGCCACCGGTCCGAAACCGCGCGCTGCGTTCCTTCCAGGCCTGGTCCAGGTCGACGTGGTCCGGTCGCTGTGCCGGTTCGGCGAGCTCCTCGGCGGCCAGGATCCGGGACAGCCGGTAGGTGCGGTCCGCGCCGGACCTCGTGGCCAGCAGGTAGCCCTGGTCGCGCACGGTGACCAGGCCGATCGGGTCCACCGTGCGCCACGTCGGCGTCCGGTCCACAGCCGCGTAGCGGATGCGCAGCTTGTGCCCGGCGAACACCGCGCGCCGGACCTCGGCCACCACGGTGTCGGGTACGTCCTCGGCGACCAGCCGGCGCGAGAGGAGATCGGTCTCCGGGTCGACGAGCAATCGCCGGGCCGCGCCGGCCGCCGTGGCCCGGTGGCTCTCGGGCAACGCGTCAACCACCTTGAGCATGGCCGAAGCGAGGGCCGAGCCGAGGCCGAACGCCTGCGCGCCGCGCCGCGATCCGGCTACCAGCAGAGCGAGTGCCTCGTCGTGGTTCAGCCCGGTGAGCTCCGTCCGGAACCCGGGCAGCAGCGCGAAGCCGCCGTGCCGACCGCGTTCGGCGTAGACCGGGACACCGGCCGCGGACAGCGCGTCGATGTCGCGCAGCACGGTGCGGGTGGACACCTCCAGCTCGCGGGCCAGTGTCGTCGCGGACACCCGACCGTGCTGTCGCAGCAGCAGCACCAGGGAGACCAATCGATCAGCGCGCACGCGAAAACGCTACCGGAATACACGACACACGATGTCGTGATTCGCTGAAAGGCTCACCAGCACGACAACGGCCCCACCACACACCAGAGGTGACTCGCATGGCACACGTCATCGTCAATCCGGACGGCTTGCACGACCCGGTCCCGTTCGGCTACAGCCACACCGTCACCGTCCCCGCGGGGACGGAACTGGTCCTCGTCGCGGGTCAGTACGGATCGGGCCCGGACGGCGCGGTGGTCTCGACCGATTTCGCCGAGCAGGTGAAGCGGACGTTCCACAACATCGGTGTCGCCCTTGCCGCCCACGGGCTCGACCTCGGCCACGTCGTCCAGCTCAGGACGTACGTGGTGGACCACGACGTCAGCAAGCTCGGCCCGATCGCCGGCGCCGTGCAGGAGGGTTGGGGTGCGAAGCCGCCGGCGCAGACGCTGATCGGTGTCGCGAGCCTGGCCACGCCCGATGTGCTGTTCGAGGTGGAGGCGCTCGCGGCCCGGCCCTGATGCGCCGCCCCCGTCGGTCCTGTCGCTCGGGCGGGGGATCGCCTCGGGGGCGAGCGCACACGGCTCGCCCCCGAGGCGGCGACGGGTTCCGTCGGTACCTGCGTCTTCGCGGTACCGGGGGAGGGGAGCCCGCGTGACGGGGACCCCATGGCTCTCGCGGCCTGCGAGGAGGAGGATCACCGGCAGGTACGCCCATCCTCATCCCGGGAGATCACCGTGTACGAGACAGAGCGCCTGACCCTGCGGCAGTGGCGGCACGCCGACCGCGACCGTGCGCTGGACCTCTACTCCCGCTGGGAGGTCGCCCGGTGGCTCGGTGCGGCGCCGAAGGCGCTGGCGGACGAAGCGGCGGCGGACGCCATGATCGGACGGTTCCGGGACCGCTCGGGGACACCGCCGCTCGGGTGCTGGGCGGTGGAGCAGCGGGACACCGAGGTGGTGGCCGGGACGGTGATCCTGGTGCCGATCCCGGACGGGGGCGGCGCGGTGGAGGTGGGTTGGCACTTCCACCCCGACAGCTGGGGCAGGGGCTTCGCCACCGAGGCGGCCCGCGCACTGCTGGCGGCCGGGTTCGCGAGCGGGCTGGAGGAGATCCACGCGGTCGTCCGGCCGGGCAACGACCCCTCGACGGCGGTCTGCCGCCGGTTGGGGATGGCCGGCCGCGGGCTGACCGACCGCTACTACGGCACCGAGATGGAGCAGTTCACCCTCCTCCGGCCCGCACGATGACGAACTGCGGATTCCCGCCGGCGATGTCCGGTCGAACCGCGCCGCTCCAGCTCGTCGAGCTCGGGCGGAGCTCAACTCCTGACGGCCTCCGCGATCTGCAGGGCGGCTCGGGCGGGCGTGAGGTGGGTGGTGTCGACGACCTCGGCCTCGCGGTGCAGCCATGTGCGGGCCGCCTCGGCGTAGGGTCCGAGGTACTTGAGACGGAAGGGGGAAGGGCCGAGAAGAGTGTCCCCTTCGATGCGCCCGCGCAGTGTGTCCTGGTCGGCGTGGAGGACGAAGTGCCGTACCGGAATCGCGTATTGGGCGAGGCCTGTGCTGATCTCGCGCCAGTACTCCTCGACCAGGACGGTCATGGGCACCACCAGGGTGCCGCCGGTGTAGTCGAGTACGCGGCGGGCGGTCTCGACCACGAGCGGCCGCCACGGCGGCCAGTGCTGGAAGTTGTCCGTCTCGGGCAGCCCCGGTGTGATGTCCATGAGCGTCTCGCCGACCTTCTCGGCGTCGAACACCCGTGAATCCGGGATCAGTTGCTGCACGAGCGCACTGGTCGTCGTCTTGCCCGCGCCGTGGGTGCCGTTGAGCCATACGATCATGGGGCCAACGCTAGCGCCGACCGAGACGCGGGACCTGGCAGAGCGGAAATCCGGTACGGTCAGCCCGGTTCCGGACGGGGGCCGGGCTCACCGGCACGGCCGCCCATGAGGTGGATCCTGCTCACCGCTCGCCGGCGGCCCGGGCCTCACGGCGCGTGCGGCTGATGCCGCCCACCCGGCCGGGTGCCGGCTCGCGGCTTGTCAGAGCGAGGTGTCCTCGGTCGACGCCGGCACGGTGCACGGGCGCAGGACCATGAGCGAGTCTTCCAGGGCCGCCACCATGGCGAAGGGGAACCGGTCGAGCTCCAGGCAGAGCGCGATGTCGTCGGGATGGACTCCCTGGCGCACGCCCTCCGCCAGCTCCGTGGCGGCGCGCGACTCGGCAGCGCGGCGGAGGAATCCGGCAGGATCCGTACCGGCCCCGGTGGCTCTCCGGGCGATGTACTGGGCGCACGCCAGATCCTCATCGGCCCGACCGTCCTCGCCGGTGACCACGAACGTGACACTGTCACTCGTCCGGTCCCGCAGGAGCCGGGCCGTGGCCTCCGCCACCACGAAGCCGGCGCAGAGCACCAGCGACGCGTCCTTGACCGCGAGGGCGCCGACCGTCCCCGCCGTGGTCTTCTGCACGACGGTCCGTCCACCGAGGTCCGTGGACCGCAGCAGGCCCGGCGAGTTGACCAGGTCGAACCCGGGTGCGGGCGGGCCGTCCTTGAGCGCCACCCAGTCCGGGTGGTCGGCCTTGAGCGCCCGCGCGTCGTCCAACGACTCGGCGAGGACGATCTGTTCCGCCCCCTGGGCGAAGGCCCAGGCGGCCACGGTGAAGGCGCGCATGACGTCGACGACGACCGCCACGGACGGGGCTTCGGTCAGATCGGCGATACCGAGGAAACGGGCGTCCATTCGGATCATGATCGTGCATGTCCGGCCCGAAGCGCCCGGGGAGTGACGCAGGTCACCTGGATGGTCTCGGCATGTGGTACGCGGGCTGCCCGAGGAGCGAAAGCGGTCCGCGTCGAGCCGTCTGCCCCGGCACCACGCGGGCCGTTCGCACACGGGTCGCCGCGGGTGTCAGCGGGGCCACAGCCGCAGCAGCCAGTGCTCGGCCCGGTGGGGGAGCGGTTCCCGGGTGGGGAGCGGAGTGCTGCGGTGGGCGGTGAGGGTGTAGCGGCCGGGTGGGAGGCGCAGGGCCGCGTCGGCCGGGAGGTGGGAGACGCCGGAGGCGAGGGTGAGGCGGCCGCCTTCGAGGTCGACGGTGAGTCGGGCGCGGCGGGGCCAGCGGTCGGGCGGGGGAGGGGGCGGCGGTGCGGACCAGTGCTGGAGGGTGACGTGGGGGTAGTGGTCGGACAGCGCGCTGTTGAAGGTGACGGTGCCGGTGCCGGGCGCGGTGGTGGCGAGCTGGTCGGGGCGTGGGGTGGGCGGTCGGTCGTCGGGGTCGCCGCTGGGCGGTGCGGCGGTGTCGACGAGGTGGAAGAGGTGGTGCTCGGCGCGCACTTCGGTGGCCAGTTCGGCGACCGGTGCGGCGGCGGGGGGTCGGCCGGTCATGGGCTCCACCGGGCGGGTCAGGGGTCGATCTGGACGTGGAAGGGGTCGTTGGTGAAGTCGCTGCCGAGGATGCGCCGGTTCTGGTAGAAGCCGCTGAGCCTGCCTCCGGCGCCGCGGTTGTCCCAGTCGTGGATGGGTTCGACGCTGTAGTTCTTGAGGTTGTCGTCGGCGCCCTCGAGGGTGGAGGCGAAGGGGTACTCGTCGCAGTCCAGGCCCTCGCGGGCGTAGTCGGGGAAGTACACCAGGCAGGCGGCGACGGCGACGGCGCGGTGGGCGTCGATGGCGGCCTGGTCGGCGACGCGGTGCAGCGGCGCGGCGCCCGGGGCGCCGGGGATCTGCTTGTTCGGGGCGTCGGGGACGGTCTGGTCGGGGTGGTACTGGGCGGTGATGATGTGGTCGGCGGACTCGGGGTAGTCGGCGCGGTTGATGTGCAGGGTCTCGGTGACCCAGGGGAAGACGCAGCCCTCGCCGGCCGCGGTGGTGACGAGGTAGGGGGCGGAGTCGCAGCGGATCCCGCTGTTGGGGCCGTCGTAGGGGTTGGCCGCGCCCTCGCCGATGACCGAGACGTGTGCGGCGAGGTCGGCGTAGCTGATGAGGGCGGTGCCGAGACCGCCGGCGGCCTCCTGCCGGAAGGAGTAGTAGCGGCTGGTGATGGAGCCCTCCGCGGCCCACAGTCCGATGGGCTGGACATAGGGGCCGCCGAAGCCGCTGTCGACGACGCAGGGGCCGAAGCCGGGCCGGGCGGTGCAGGTGACATTGAGGCTGAGCGGCACCTCGGCGATGTCGCCCTCGAGGCGCCAGTTGTCGAGGACCTGGACGACGTCGACCTCGCGGCGGGCGTTGTGGCCGTACTGGATGTCGGTCATCTCGGCGTCCGCGCTGCCGGTGACGGAGCAGAAGATCCACCAGCAGGTGACGTGGGTGGGGTGGAGGTGGAAGGCCTGGCAGGTGACGAACCGTGATTTGCCGTAGCCCTCGTCGTGGAAGGCCGCGTCCTGTTCCCGGCACTCGTAGGCGGGCAGCTCGTCCTGGCCCGAGCGCCTGGTGGCGCGGGGGGCGTGGTTCTCGTGGGGCCCGGGCTCCATGGCGCGGATGCCTTCGACGAGCTGGTCGAGGGGCTGCTCGTGGCCGGGTTCGGTCAGCGGGACGTGGGCCGGGGCCAGCAGGACGTAGTCCCGGCGCCCGGAGGCGTCGCCGTCGCCGGCCGCGCGGGCGGGGGCGGCGGCCGTGGCGGTGGCCAGCGTCAGCAGTGCCGTGACGACGGCGGTCACGGCGGTCACCGCGCCGCGCGGCCGGGTCCGGCGGCCGGGGGTGTGGCGGCCTGAACGCATCGTTGCCTCGATTCCTGGTTCTGGAGTCCGGGCTCAGGAGTGGGGGTCGATGCGCCAGCCGTGGGCGTCGCCGACCACGTCGGTGGAGGTGTCGGTGATGACCTGTCGGGTGTAGCCGTCGCGGAAGAGCCGGTGCTTCACGTCGAACGCGGCGAGGTCGTTGGCGCACTTGCCGTTGGCGTAGCAGTGGTCGACGCGGATCTTGAGGACGACGGTGCGGTAGTCGGGCGTCTGGTCCTGGTTCTGGAACCAGGCGCGGATCTTCCAGCCGGCGAGGCCGTAGCCGCGGTTCGGGGCGGCCTGGACGACGTCGAAGGTCCACTCGTTGGCGGGGGTGAAGGCGCACGCGTTGAGCGAGGTGTCCACCTCGGCGGCGCGCTCCCAGTCGCCGTAGACGTTCAGCGACTGCAGGTGGTAGGTGGTCGAGGGGGCGCATGCCGTGGCGGCCTGGCCGGTCCTCGCGGCGGCGGCGGGTGCGGAGGTGGCCACGGCGGCGACCGTCAGGGCGGCGGCCGCGAGTCGGAGCCCCGTGCGCGGGGTCGTGCTGTTCATCCGGTTTCTCCTCACCATCGACTGTTCGTGGACTACCCACTGAGCGTGACACGTAGTCATCGACCGAGCACACGCTGTCGTCCGAGTGGATCCCCCGCCGGGCCCACCTGCGTCTGTCGGCCTGCCGCGGCCCGGAAGCACCTGCGGGGTCCGATGCACACGGCTGGCGGCTGGCGGCTGACGGCTGCTCGGGGGATCCGGGGATCGGGTGGCGGGTGCGTACAACCGTTCGCCTCGTCCGCACGTCCTCTCAGCAGACCTTCGTCCCCATCGCTTCTCACAGCCGGAGCCGTGATCGTGCGCACCACCTCCCGCCTGGCGGCCGCCGCCGCCCTGTCCGTGCTCGCCGCGAGCGCGATGGTCTCCGGGACCACCGGCGCCTTCGCCGACGCCGGCGCCCCGAGTCCCTCGGCGGCCGCGTCGACGCCGGCCGCCACCACGCCGTCCGCCGAGGCGACGGACACCCCGTCCGCCACCGTCACCGCCACGCCCTCGGCGACCACCTCGGCGACCGCGGCGCCGTCCGCGGCACCGACCGACGGGCCGAGTGCGACGGTGACCCCGTCGGCCACCGGTACCCCGACTGCCACCGGCACCCCGACGGCCACCCCGACCCTGCCCCAGGGCTGCATGTACGTGCGCGAGGAGGCCATGCCGGTCCACGCCGTCACCCTCGACACCGACGGAACCACCCGGGACATGGCCGTCTCCTTCTACAACAGCAGCTCGACGACGCTCACCGACTTCCGGATCACCGCCGTGATCAAGAGCGCGACGGGGGCCGTCCCGCCCAGGACCGAGGTGAGGTTCCAGGGCGACACCGTCTGGGCCCCGGCCACGCCGGACGCCGCCACCGGGGCGGTGTCCCTCGGTCACCACGCGGTCCCGTCGCACGAGATGTTCACCGTGGTGCTCCGGATCTCCGCCGACCCGGCGGCGAAGGCCGGGGGCTACAGCCTCTCCGTCTCCGGCGCCTCCGAGGTGCTCCCGTACGGGGTCGGCCCCACGAACGTGAAGTACACCTGCAACCGGCTGACCGGATCGTCCACCAGCCGCGTCACCTTCCGCGACGAGCCGACCGTCACCCCCTCGGCGAGCGTCCCGCCCGCCGCGAGCGCCTCCCCGACCGCCTCCCCGACCGCCTCGACGTCGCCGTCCGCGTCGCCGACCGCGACGTCGGCCGCCACCGGCGGGGTCGTGCCGGCAGGTGACCGCGGCACCGGCGCCACGGCCGCCACCGGGCGCGGCCTCGCCGAGACCGGCAGCTCCGGCGCCGTGCCGCTCGCCGTCTCCGGCGCCGCCGCCGTCGCCCTCGGTGGCGCGGCCGTGCTCGTCGCCCGCCGCCGCAGGAACGCCCGCGGCTGAGCCACCGGCCCGACACGTCGCGTCCCGCCCGCGCACCCGCGCGGGCGGGACGTCGCCGTTCCGGACGCGCGCTGCTCGCAGCGAGGCACTGCGGCGGCCGGGGCCCGTCGCCGTGGCCCGCCCCGCCGGCCGCCCCACGTGGCACTTCCGCCCCGAGATGTTGCGCCAGCCCGTCCAATTCTGCTCAATTCAGCCGAGTTATCGTCAACTATTGACTCCACTACGGACTTTGCGTTGCACTGGTGCCGCTCCTCACCGCGCCCTCCCCGTGTGCCAGGGCCCGGGACGTCAGCGTCGACGACCGTCTCGCCCGGCAGCCCGCCGGCGATGGGGCCGCCCGGGACCGGGGTCTGCACCCCGGCCGACCCGCTCCTGGCGGCCCGGTGCCCGCGATCCTCCTCGCCCCAGGTCTTCCCCCGCCTGCCCCTTGGAGTCCCGATGAGACTGCTCAGGCTGTTGACCGTAGCCGTGTGCACCGCGGCAGCCCTCGTACTGCCCGGCTTACCGGCCGCCGACGGTGCCGCCGTCAGCACCGCCGAGAGTGTTGCCGACAGTGCCGCCGTCGCCGGACCGCCGCGGACCGTACCCGCGCTGCGCCAGTGGACGGCCGGCAGCGGCTCGTACACCTTCACCACGGGGAGCCGGATCGTCCTCGACCCCGCCTCCAGCGCCCAACTCGCCGACGAGGCGGCCACGTTCGCCGAGGACCTCGGCCAACTGGAAGGCCACAGCGTCCCGGTGACCACCGGCACCGCCGGTGCGGGAGACATCGCGCTCAGCCTGGGCGACGACGCGCTGCCCGCCGAGGGCTACCGGCTGACCGTCGCAGCGGCGATCACCGTCCGGGCCGGCACCGCGGCCGGCGCGTTCTACGGCACCCGGACGGTCCTCCAACTGCTCCACCAGTCCGCCACCGTACCGGCCGGGACGGCGCTCGACTGGCCGGCCAAGGCCGAACGCGGGCTGATGATCGACCAGGGCCGGAAGTACTTCACCGTCGCCTGGGTGAAGCAGCACATCAAGGAACTGGCCTACCTCAAGCTCAACTACTTCCACTTCCACCTGTCGGACACCTTCGGCTTCCGCCTGGAGAGTTCCACCCACCCGGAGATCGTCTCCGCCGACCACTACTCCAAGCAGGACATCGCCGACCTCGTCGCCCTCGGGCGGAAGTACCACGTCACCATCGTCCCCGAGATCGACACCCCCGGGCACATGAACCCGATCCTGGCCGCCCACCCCGAACTCGCGCTGAGGAACAGCTCCGGCACGGTCGACCCCGGCTTCATCGACCTCTCACTGCCCGGGGCCTACACGCTGATCAAGGACCTGGTCGACGAGTACCTGCCGCTGTTCCCCGCCCCCTACTGGCACATCGGCGCGGACGAGTACGTCGACGACTACAGCCGCTATCCGCAGCTGCTGGCCTACGCCCGCGCCCACTACGGCGCGAACGCCACCGCCAAGGACACCTACTACGGCTTCGTCAACTGGTCCGACGCGCTGGTGCGGGCGGGCGGCAAGACCACCCGGATGTGGAACGACGGCATCAAGGCCGGTGACGGCACCATCGCTCCCAACGCCGACATCGTGGTCGAGTACTGGTACGACTACGGCCTCACGCCCCAGCAGTTGGCCGCCGCCGGACACACCGTCGCCAACGAGTCCTGGACCCCGACCTACTACGTGCTCGGCGGTGCCAAGCCCGACACCAGGTGGATGTACGAGACCTGGACGCCCGACCTCTTCCAGGGCGGCCGGACCCTCACCGACCCGACGAAGAACCCCGGCTCACTGCTCCACGTCTGGTGCGACAACCCCAACGCCGAGACCGAGGACCAGATCGCCGCCGGCATCATGTACCCGCTCCGCGGACTCGCCCAACAGACCTGGGGATCGCCCAGGTTGACGGCCTCCTACGCGTCCTTCACCCCGATCGCCACCGCCGTCGGCCACAACCCCGCCTGGCCCGGCGCCGCCCAGCCCGGCAACCTGGCCCGCAACCGGCCGACCACCGCCTCCAGCACCGAGACCGCCGACTTCCCCGTCGCCCTCGCCACCGACGGCGACGGCACCACCCGCTGGTCGAGCGCCTACGCCGACCCGCAGTGGCTGCAGGTCGACCTCGGCTCGACGCGGACGGTCAACCGCGTCGTGCTGCGCTGGGAGGCGGCGTACGGCAAGGCCTTCCGGATCCAGCTCTCCGACGACGGCGTCACCTGGCGCACCGTCCACTCCGCCACCGCCGGCACCGGCGGAGTCCAGGACCTCACCGGTTTGAGCGGCTCCGGCCGCTACATCCGGATCTACGGCACCGCGCGCGGGACGGCCTGGGGTTACTCGCTGTACGAGTTCGAGGTGTACGGGGACCAGCCGGGTGGCGCCCGCACGCCCACCGCGAGCGGCGGGGCGGAGGCTCGCCCGGCCGCCGGCACCGCCCCGGCGCGCGGCTGATCACACCGGCCATCGGCGGCGGGCGGTCGGGACGGCCTGTGCCGCCCGCCCGCCGCCCGGCAAGCCCGGGCCGCGCTGCGGGTGTCGGCGGGACCGTACGGTCAGAGTGCCGGGGGCAGGTACCCGAAGCCGGCCACGTCCTGGCGGGCCTCGGCGAGTCCGGCGAGCAGCGCGGCGGGCGGGGCGGCGTAGACCGTCGGGTAGTGCAGGTCGCCCCGAGCGGGGTCGTTGGTCCAGGCGGTCCGCTCCTCGGCCGGCTCGGTGGTGAACCGCGCGTCGGCGCCGTTCCTGTTGCCCCGTGCGTCGAGCCGGACCCACTGCCCGGTCTGCGCCCAGTACACGGCGTTCAGGCCGTGCAGCACCTCGAGCTTCTGGTAGCACAGCCCGGTCGGGATGCCTTCGGCCCGCAGCAGCGCCGCCAGCAGGTGCGACTTGGCGTGGCAGATGCCGTTGCGGGTCGCCAGCACCTCCGAGGCCCGGTACGCGGCGCTCCACACACCCACGTCGGCCGAGTGGTCGATCTCGTCGAGCACGTACGCGAACGCGGCCCGCGCGGTGGCCACGGGGTCGGGGCCGCGCAGCCGGGCTGCGAGGGCCCGGATCTCGGGGTGGCCGTGGTCGATCACCTCGTCGGCGGCGAGATAGGCGGAGAGGTCGTCGGTGTCGGGCGTCAGCGGGCCGAGCGGGGAGACGTTCAAGGCTGTCATGGCGCCATGGTCGCCGGGCGGGTCGGCGGCGGGCGGGGAATTCCAGCATGTGGGCGACTCGGCAGGCCCGAACCCGTTCCGCCGGTGCCGCCTGTCCGCCGACATCCGCCACTCCTGGCGGCCCGTGACGGCTCACCATGAGGTGGGGCCCTGGGTCGCTTCGCGAACGGGGGCCGGTCGGGGGAGCGGGTGTTACCGGGACGGTACGGGCGGGGGACGGTCGCCGGATGCCGGCGGCTGGTCCCACCCCGTGGGGGTGGCGTGTCGTGGTGGCATCAGGATCCGGGTGCATCCGGCGGCGGTGAGGACTCGGATCGACAGGCGGACGCGGTATTCGTCGCTGGAGAGGACCCAGGGGCCCGGTATCAGCAGGAGCCGGTGCGTGCCGTCGATCACGGCGAGGACGAGTTCCTCGAACCGGGGGCGGGCCCGGTGGCCCCAGGAGGACGGGCGGGCGCGGTCGAGGTAGAACACCGGGGCGGGCAGGCCCAGGCGGGCGGCGAAGCGTGTCAGTGCCTCGCGGTCCCTGGCAGCTGTCGGGTTCTGCGGGGGACTGCACAGATAGGCGGCGGGCCTCGGCACGGGGGAGATGTCGGGTGCGCGCATGGACTGGCTCCACGTTCGAGGAGGTGCCCGGTACCGGGGAGGAGCCGAGCAGTGCGGCTGAGTGAGGTGCTCGAAGGGTTGGAGACGGAGGAGAGGACGGGTTGGTGCCGGCTGGCCGGACGCTCGGCCGAGGGCAGGGACCCCGGCCGGGGCGGCGGGGGCCCTGCCGTCAGATCTCCAGGCCCTCCAGCAGCTCCGTGACGAGCGCGGCGATCGGGGAGCGCTCGGAGCGGGTGAGGGTGATGTGGGCGAACAGCGGATGCCCCTTCAGCTTCTCCACTACGGCGACCACGCCGTCGTAGCGGCCGACCCGCAGGTTGTCCCGCTGCGCGACGTCGTGGGTCAGCACCACCCGCGAGCCCTGGCCGATCCGGGAGAG